>CADCUT010000001.1 GCA_902805975.1 uncultured Rubrobacteraceae bacterium
TTCTGCGGCTTCTGCTGCTTGACCAGCAACGCTTTCCTCGTCATCTCTAACTCTCCCTGAAGGGCATGCCGAGGAGCCGCAAAAGCTCCCGAGCCTCTTCGTCGCTCTCGGTCGTCGTCACCACCGCAACGTCAAGACCCCTGGTGGCGTCTATGGCGTCGTAGCTGATCTCGGGGAAAATGACCTGCTCCCTGAGGCCGATGGCGTAGTTGCCCCGCCCATCGAAGCTCCTCGGGCTGATCCCCCGGAAGTCCCGCACCCGCGGCAGGGCCACGGAGACGAACCTGTCCAGAAACTCCCACATCCGCTCGTTGCGAAGCGTGACCCTCGCGCCGATCGGCATCCCCTCGCGGATCTTGAACCCGGCGATGCTCTTCCTGGCCCGCCGGATCTGGGGCTTCTGGCCGGTGATCTTCGCGAGGTCCTCGACCGCCCCGTCGAGCGCGCGGCTGTTGACCACGGCCTCCCCCACACCCATGTTGACCACGATCTTCTCGAGGCCGGGGATCCTCATGGGGTTCTCTATGCCGAACCGCTCCTTGAGGGCCGGGGCGATCTCCTCGCGGTACCTGTCCTTTAGCCTAGCCATCGATGTCCCTCCCGGTCTTCTTGGCGACCCGAAGCTTCTCTCCTGCGTCCGTGAACCGGTACCCGACCTTGGTCGGCTCCCCGCTGCCGGGGTCGACCAGCATCACGTTCGAGATGTCTATCGGGGCGTCAAAGGTAAAGAGCCCCTGCTGGTTGTTCTGGCTCGGGCGCGCGTGGCGCGTGCGCTCGTTGACGCCCTCGACGACGAGGCGGTTCTTCTTCGGCTGAACCTCTTTGACCTCGCCGCGCTTGCCCTTGTCCTTGCCGCTTATCACGACGACCGTGTCCCCACGCTTTATCTTTAGAGCCATAAGCTAGAGCACCTCCGGGGCCAGCGAGATGATCCTCGTGTAGCCCTTGTCGCGCAACTCGCGCGCCACCGGCCCGAAGATGCGGGTCCCCCTCGGGGCCCCGTCCGGGTTGATGATGACGCCGGCGTTCTCGCCGAAGCGGATGTACGAACCGTCGTCCCGGCGCGTCTCCTTCTTCGTCCGCACCACGACCGCCCGCACGACCTCGCCCTTCTTGACAGCACCCCCGGGAGTCGCCTCCTTGACGGTTGCCACGATGACGTCGCCGACACCGGCGTTGCGCCGCTTGCTGCCGCCGAGAACCCGGATGGTCAGAATACTTCTGGCGCCCGTGTTGTCGGCGACCCTCAGTCTGGATTCTTGCTGGATCACTACTCGGCCCTCGACACGATATTGGCCAGCCGCCAGCGCTTGCGGGCCGAGATCGGACGGGTCTCGATGATCCTGACCGTATCCCCCACCTGGGCCTCGTTACCCTCGTCGTGGACCATGTACTTCTTGGACCGGCGCACGCGCTTCTTGTACTTGGGATGCCGGACGAGCGCCTCCACCGAGACCGTGACGGTCTTCTCGGGGGCGTCAGAGACCACGAGCCCGACCCGCTCCTTGCGGCGGTTGCGCTCGGTATCGCTCTGGATCTGGCCCTCGTCCTGGTCGAGCGCCGGCCCCTTGGCCGGGCCGAGGTCGAGGCCCGCCTCGACGGTCTCGCCGGAATCGGCACCCTCTATGAGGTCCTGCGGCGTCTCGGGAGGTCGCTCCTCTGTGGCGCCTTCCGGGGTACTCTCGGGGGTATCCCCGGGGGTAGTACCCTCGGGCGCCCCGTTCTGGTTTTTCTCTTCTTCTGTCACTATCCGTTCTCCTGCTGTTTCTGGTTCAGGACGGTGAGTATCCGGGCAATGTTCTTACGGACCTCTTTGATCTGTCCCGTGTTCTCCAACTGCCCGGTGGCGTGCTGGAAGCGCAGGTTGAAGAGCTCACGCCGCGTGTCGGCGAGGCGCTGCTCAAGCTGCGTAACGTCCAGCTCGCGCACTTCTGCGACCTTCATCTACTGTCCACCCCCCCGCGCCAAAAAGCGGGTCTTTATCGGGAGCTTCTGGGCGGCGAGGCTCATGGCCTCCCGCGCCAGCGTCTCGTCCACGCCGCTCATCTCGAACATCACGCGCCCCGGCTTGACCACGGCGACGTACCCCTCCACGGAGCCCTTGCCGCTCCCCATGCGGGTCTCGGCCGCCTTCTTGGTCACCGGCTTGTGGGGGAAGATGTTGATCCAGACCTTCCCCCCGCGCTTGATCTTCCTGGTCATCGCGATACGGGCCGCCTCTATCTGGCGGTTGGATATCCAGGCCGGCTCCAGCGCCTGCAGCCCGTACTCGCCGAACTGCACGTCGGTGCCGCCCTTGGCCTGGCCCCGCATCTTGCCCCTGTGGGGCTTCCTGTACTTGAGCTTCTTGGGTACTAGCATCGCCCTCTACCGCCTGATCGCTTCTGGCTGCTCGTCGTGGACGCCGTGGTTGATCCAGACCTTTACCCCGATCTGGCCCATCTGCGTCTTGGCCTCGCGGAATCCGTAGTCTATGTCCGCATCCAGCGTGTGGAGCGGCACCCGGCCCTCGGAGATGGTCTCCGAGCGGCTCATCTCGATACCACCCAGGCGCCCGCCGCACTGGATCCTGGCCCCCTGCGCCCCGCTCCTCATGGAGCTCGTAAGCGCCCGCTTCATCGTCCGCCGGAACGCGGCCCGGCTCGCGAGCTGCTCCGCTATGGACTCCGCCACGAGCGCGGCGTTGAGCTCGGGCCGCGGGACCTCGCGCACGTTGACCTGGACCTTCTTCCTGGTCAGGCGCTCGAGCTCGTTCCTGAGGGCGTCGACCTCGGAACCGCCCTTGCCGATCACGATGCCGGGGCGGGCGGTGTGGATGTCGACCGCGATCTCACCCTGCGCGGCGGCCTTGCGGATACGGACGTCGGCGATGCCCGCCCGCGTGAGCTTCTTCTCGATGTGCGCCCGGATCTTGAGGTCCTCGCCGAGAAGCTCGGCGTAGTCCCTGTCCGCGTACCAGCTGCTCTTGAAATCTACCTTCTCGCCCTTGCGCTTGACGCCGAGGCGGAAGCCTTCGGGATGTACTTTCTGACCCATATTACTCCTCGTCCTCGTCTCCGGGTGTGCCCACCGCAACGCCGGCTGGAACCCCCAACACGACGCTAATGTGGCTGGTGCGCTTCCGGATCATGGTCGCCCGTCCCATCGCGCGGGCCCTGAACCTCTTGATGGTCGGCCCTTCGTCCACCCGGACGTCCCGGACGAACAGCGCGTCGACGTCGGCGTCGTCGTTGTGCTCCGCGTTCGCCGCGGCACTCTTTATGACGTCGCCGAGGATGCCCGCGGCCCGCTTGTTGGTGAACTGCAGGATGGAGACGGCCTCTGGGACGCTCTTGCCCCTGACCTCGTCTGCCACCAGCCGCGCCTTGCGCGGGGCTATGCGGACGAACTTGGCGACGGCCTTCATCGGCGCCTCGCGGTCCGGTCGCTCTTGAGGTGGGTGCGGAAGGTCCGCGTCGGGGCGAACTCGCCGAGCTTGTGGCCCACCATGTTCTCCGTGCAGTAGACGGGCACGTGCTTGCGCCCGTCGTGCACGGCGATGGTGTGGCCGACGAACTCGGGGTAGACGACGCTCGCCCGGCTCCACGTCTTGAGCATCCGCTTCTCGTTGTTCTCGTTCATGCGGAGGATGCGCTCCATCAGGCGCTCCTCTACGAACGGCTCTTTTTTCGATGAGCGCGTCACCTAGCGCCTCCTTCCTTTCCTGCGCCGGC
>CADCUT010000002.1 GCA_902805975.1 uncultured Rubrobacteraceae bacterium
CCTCGAGGACGGACTCCGTTTCGGCCGATCCCTCCTTCTCGTGGCGCTCCCGCGTCAGGCGCTCGAGGAACCTGGCGGACTCTAGCTCCGCCTCCACCCGGCGCAGTTCCTCCCCGAGCCCGTTCGTATCCCCGTGGGCCATGCTTCCCCCTTTCCCCCGCCCGTCTTCGCCGGCCCCGCCCGGCACGGGCGGGACGCGCGACGGAGGCGCGGCGGGCGTGGATCTCCGACGAAATGCAAGAGGCCCCCGGCTTGCGAACCGGGGGCCTCTTCCGTGGTCGTTTTTCCCTGCCTCGGCTATCTCGCGCCGACCATCTCCTTCGCCTTTTCGGTTAGCGTCTTCTCGCGCTCCCCGTCCGCCGATCCGGTCTCGGACCCGGCCCACCTGCGCCGGTCCTCCTCGGCCTTCGGCCTGCGGGTTTCCTCGTCCAGACCGTGATCCTTGCGCTCGTAGCACATGGACTCGTCTGCCCCTTCCGTGGTCGCCTGCGGTGCTTCCTGGTCGTGTCGTACCACGAGTGCGGGCGGCTAAACATGCGTACCGGGACGCCCTCGGGTACCGGACCGGGTACGGGCGGCACCGCGCGGTTCGCGCGGTTTAGGCCGGGGTGGGGCGTGGTAACCATACGGCGCCCCGGTGCCGCTCCTCAGGGCCCTTTCCCAAACCCACCGGCACCGGGCCACCACGAACGACGTACCCCACTCGTATCGCCCGAAACGTATACTACACGGGCCGGGGTCCCGCGCGATTTCCGAGAACCCCCTACGCCCGAAGTTCGGAGAATGATCCACAGAGACCGTCTGAAAATATCTAGGCGAGCCCGCGCTGAGGGTGGTTGGCGGGGTTAACATGTTGCGGGTGAGCTCGAACGAGGCGGGAGGACGGTACGGTGGCCCTGGTGGTCGTCAACTACCCGACGGTGTCGCGGGACGATTACGATTGGATGCAGTCCATCCGGGCGGAGCACGACGAGCTCTACTACGGGGTGGCCGACCCGCACTTCACGTTCGTGTTCCCCGTGTTCGGCTTCGACCGCGAGCCTTTCTTGGAGCACGTGAGGGAGCGGGCCCGGGGCGTCGAAGAGATACCCTTCGCGTGCAGGTGCGCCACCGTGGTCAAGGACGCCACCAACGAGTACACCCACGTCTTCCTGGTGCCCGACGAGGGCCACAGCGGGATCGTCAAGCTCCACGACCGGCTCTACGGGGGCCCCTTGTCCCCCCACCTGCGGCTCGACATCCCCTTCATCCCCCACGTCGCCGTCGCCAACTCGACCGACGCGACGGCCTGCAAGCGGCTCGCCGACGGGCTCAACCGCGAGGGGTTCGAGGTCGAAGGCTCCGTTGACGCGCTCGACGCGGCGAGCTACGAGCACAACCGGGTGACGACGATCGAGAGGGTGCCCTTGGGAGGGCCTTAGGATCGGCGCGCCAATCTCCTCGCCATGAGCCGCGCCATCGCGGCGTGGACGAAGGCCTCTCCGGTAGAGCACAGCTTCTCGTGGTCCTTGCTCATCCGACGGTTTTGGGAGATCCACGCGAAGGTGCGCTCAGCTACCCACCGGCGCGGCAGGTTCTCGAAAGCCGGGCGCTCGGGCGGCTTGCTCGGGTCCATCTGGCGCCCTTCCCTGCTCCGCTCCCCGGCCCGGGTCCCAAGGACCTTCTCAGGGGGCGGCTTGGGGGAGCGGTTCACGATCTCGACCTCCACGCCTAAAGCCTCTTCGGCCCACTCCTTGCCCCGCCCGCGGTAGCCGGCGTCCGCCCACAGGTAGGAGGGGCGAGGCAAGCGATCTCGCACCGGATCGAGCAGGCGCCTTATGCCGTCTTGGTCGGGCACCTTGGCGCTGTGCACCCTGGCCTCGACCACGAGCCCTTCGGTGTCCACGAGGATGTGACGCTTCCTGCCCCTCACCTTCTTGCCGCCGTCGAAGCTCCTCTGCTCGCCGCCCACCCCGGTCGTCTTCACGGACTGCGCGTCCACGATGCCTGCGCTCGGCTCGGGTTGCCGACCGAGCTTCTCTCTCAACCGCCGCCGCAGCGCCCGGTTCATCGTCTCCCAGGTTCCGTCGATGCGCCACTTCCTGAAGTAGTGGAACACCGTCTTCCAGGGCGGGAAGTCCCTCGGCAACATGCGCCACTGGCAGCCGCTCTTGAGGACGTAGAAGACGGCGTCGAGGATCTCGCGCGGGCTATGGAGCCTCGGGCGGCCTCGCCGTTTGGGGGCCGGGAGCTGGGGCTTCAGCAGCCTCCATTCTTCGTCGGAGAGGTCAGTGGGGTATCTTCTGCTGTCCATCCCGCCGAGCGTAGCCGGCAGCCCGCGCCTTTTTCAGACGGTCTCTCTACGCACTCTGATGAATAAGGGCAAGAAGAGGAAGGACGGAGTCAGCTGGCCCCGGCACCTGGGGTTACCGGCTCGGTCGCCTACTCCTCTACCGTGAAGTACCAAACCTTGGGCTGCAGACCGGCACGGTCCCGGTTCTGATCGAGCCTGTTGCCTGCCAGGTCCTTTGCCCGAGTGCTGACCACCGCCTTGTAGGTGACGCCTCGCTCGAGCGGGTTGGGCGGCCAGAAGGTTACCTTCCGTTGCGCCGCGTTGTAGCCCATGGTGCCGTCTTCCAAGGTGTCGGAGCCCTTCTTGTAGAGCTCGATAGACAGCATCGCGGAGGCCGGCCTCATGTCCTCCGAGAAGAAGGCCACGACCCTGTGGCCTTCCGAGGGGCAGCAGCGGTCGAGGGGACTCACGCCCATCGCGCCCTCGGCGGGCCTCACCTCTGTGACCCTCGGGGGCTTGGCGTCGGCGACCGTCCGGGCCGAGGCGGGAGTATAGGCCACGATCATCGCTAGTAGTCCCGCGGCCAAAGCCGCCAACACCATCGTCGCCGTCGTCTTGGGGTGGGTCGTCTTCGTCATCTTGGCCGGCGCTCCTTGTTGGTGGAGCGGAGGAGGAGGATCCCCGCCCCTGCTTGCTACAGCGCCCCAAGTATCGAAGCAGGACAGGGCAGGGCACATCCCCCATATGGACTAGAAATGGAACTTTCTTGGCGAACGTCTGAGGGAACGCCCCCGGCACGAAGTTCGGAGAATGATCCTGCCACGCACTCGGGTGAATAGGCCGGTGGTGTCGTGCGGCACCGACGATCGGGGGCCGTTGTGAGAGCATCCCGCCCCGTGGAAGCGGACCTGACCATCGGAGAGGCGCGTCAGCTCCTCTCCAGGGTCGGCTTCCTCGAGACACTCCCTGCGGGGGAGCTGGAAGACCTGGCGCGCCGCTCGGCCTTCAGCCGCCTTCCGGTCGGGGGGGCCTTCGTCGTTGGCCCCGAGGAGCATGCCGAGCGCATGCTGCTGGTGCTTGCCGGGCAGGTGCAGGTCTACGAGGCCGACCCCACGGACCGGGAGCTGACGCTCTCCGTGCTGGAGGGCGGCTCGTTTGTCGGGGCGACGGGTATTGCCTCCCGCCGGACGCGAGATTTGCGCGTTCGGGCCCTGGAGCCCTCGCTGCTGTGCCGCTTGGGTCGGGGGGACCTGGAGGCGCTGGTGCTCGGTCGGCCGGAGGCGGGGCTCGCGCTCGCGGGCTCGCTCGCCGCTCGGCTGGTGTGGATGGAGGGCCGGTGGGCCGACCTGGCCGCCAAGGAGGTGACGGCGCGCCTGGCCGGCGTGCTGCTGATGCTCGTCGAGGAAGAAGGGATCATGACCCCCGAAGGGCCGATGATCCCCACCCGCTACACCCACCGGCAGCTCTCCTCCATGATCGGGGCCAACAGGGAGGCCACGACCAGGGCGTTCAGGGCGCTGCAGGAGATCGGTGGCGTGGAGCTGAGGAGCCGCTACGTGCACGTCACGGACCCGGAGGCCCTCAGACGCGCCTCCGGGTAGTCCCGCCCCGGTGCGCTTCCGAGAACTTACAATGCGAAGTGCCGAGAACCCCCTACGCCCGAAGTTCGCAGAATCCCGGTGCTTGGCTATGGGAAGACGTCCAACCCGGCCAGAGAGAAGCCGCGGGGGACCGCGGTCACGCTCACGCAGCCCCCCGCAGCTTCTGGCGGAGCCTAACAGTCCCGCCTTGACCGTCCCATGCACCGAAGTGTGCAGATCGGGCGGGCGCCCACGAATATGGTCCGAAAGGCGTAGCGGGTGCCGTCGTTAGCTTCGGAGTGAACACGGACGTCCGGCCGGCTCTGCTGCACCTGATGGGCAACCACGACCCCGGCCGTGGCGACCCCACGGCACTGCTTGAGGTGGTGGACGCCTACCTCAGGCTCAACCCCCTGGACGAGGAGGTGTTGGGTGCCCGCGAGCGGCTGGTAGGCGGGGGCCGGCCGGTCGGCGCCTGACCGCCGGCGGGGAGCCCCCGGGCCATCGGACGGACGCCGGACTTTGTAGAACCCCCTCGGGGCGAAGTCCGGGGAACTCCTCCTTCCACGCACTCGGGTGAATAGAGATCCCTCTCGGTGCGTGGTTTGTTGCGGTGTGAGATAGTGGGACCAGTCCATTGGCCAACGTCGGGTGCGGCAGACGGGAGACTCCTGTGCGGAGAACGGTTTTGGTGTTGGCGACGATGGCCTTGGCTTCGGTACTTGCAAGCGGTACGGCCCTGGCGCAGGACACCGGAATCGACGACTTCGGGACGCCTCTGCCCGCCCTCGAGCCCATCGTACGCTCCGAGGCGACGGTACGCTGCGACGGAGGCCCTTGCGGGGGCACCGCCGTCCGGGACGTGGTCTGGGGCTCCGATGCCGCCGATGAGATCCGCGCCAGGGGCGGCGAGGACGCGGTGGCGGCGAGGGCCGGCGACGATACCGTGCTCGGCGGCGACCGCGCCGACGTCCTCTTCGGCGGCATAGGCGATGACCGCCTGCTCGGGGGGCGCGGCGCGGACGACATAGACGACGGCGAAGGCGGGGACGCGGATGGGGTGCGCGGCGGAGACGGCAACGATCTGGTGATAGTCCTGGACGGCGACAGCCAGGACCAGGTCGACTGCGGGGGTGGGGCGGACGATATTGTCTACGCCGACCCCGGGGACGGCTACGACACCTCCTCCTGCGAAGAGGTCGTCGTCCCGATCAGGGCGACGGGCTTCCTGCAGACGCCGGGCGCGACTACTTACATGTACGGCGACTACGTGCTCACCGACGAGGTGTCGGGCACCGTCTACGCGTTGCGGGGTGTGAACGGCGTAGACCTGTCCCCCCACGTCGGGGGCCGCGTCGAGGTGTACGGCACGGTGGTGCCCGGCACGGAAGCCGGCCAGATCGACGACGGGCCGCCACTCTTGGACGTCCTCAGGGCGGAGGAGCTCGCGACGCTCGACACCGCGACTGGCTAACTTCTCAGAACCCCCACAGCGCGAAGTTCGGAGAATGATTCTTCCGAGACTGTCTGGAAGATCGGAATGAAGCTCGAATCGAGGCTCCGAGGGCCGACAGGAGGGGACAAAGAACTCCTGATTTGGCTACTTCTTGATGCCAAAGACCCGCCGTTGAGAGCCTTCGGGCATTTTCCAGACAGTCTCTCCACGCACTTGGGTGAACAGACGCCCCGGATGCTCACGGCGCGGCCTGTAAACTTGCCGGCGCAGGCCGACGGAGGGGGTGCGGATTGCCGGACGATGGTGGGCGGATGGCCGAGAGCCAGCTTTCGGAGCTGCGCAACATGCGCGTGCTCCTCGAGGAGTCGCGAGTGCTCGCCCGCGGGCTGGCCTACCACCGGCGGGCGGCGCTCGAGGCCGTTCTCGGGCGGGCGCTCGACGAGGTCGACCGCCAGATAGAGGACCTGCGCCTCGGAGGGGGTGGGTGACTGGGCGAGAAGAGCGTGCCCCCAGCGTACCCGACGCCGACGTACTCGGCCTTTGCCGCAGCGGTCTCGGAAACGCCCGACCGCTAGGGTTTTGGGACATCTCCATCAAGATGGGTTCCGGGACCTGCTTGTCGAGTTCGAGAACGTGTTACCGGGGCAGTCGGTCCTCGACCCGATAACGTGCGTCTTCGTGATAATGGCGCCCGTCGAGTCCTGATCTGTGCTAGCCGGACATGGCTTTTTCGACCGCTTTAGGCGTCATCTGGAGGTATCCCACCGCCTGCTCACCGGTCACCGTGGGAAAATCTCGCAGAAAGCTCTCCAGAGTGTACCCGGCAACTAGGTAGTCCACTAGTATCTCTACCGGTACCCGCGTACCCGCGAAGACCACCGCGCCACCCATCACCCCTGGGTCTCGGAATACGGTTTCCGCGACAACCTGGTGGAATGGGTCCCTGGAGGCAGGCGCTCGCAGAGAGGGTATCTCCTCGCCCGCGCTCTCTCGACGCGGCGCGCTCATCGCAATCGTCCTCACGGCAGGCGGCTTCTTCAGACCAAAGTGCTCGACGCCTACTCCCAAGGCGTCGGCGATCTTTCCGATGGTGGTAATGCGCGACTTCCTCCGGCCGAGTTCAAGTTGCACCAGCGCATCGCGGCTGACGCCAGCCTTCTTCGCAAGATCCACCTGCGACAAGCGTTTCGCGTGCCTTGTCTCGCGTACCCTCTCTCCTAGCTCCCTTGCACCGCCGTCCATTATGGTCGCCATCCCTTTTGCGAGACTCACACGTGGGCAAATAGCCTGCACAATCGCCCGCTGCGGCACAAGATAGCATTCCGATCGGCTTCGTGCTAAGTGACGTGCTTCTCAAGCTAATCAGCGTCTTCCCCCTTGTGTCTTGTTAAAAATACCGTACACTACCGTACCGTTGATCGAGACCAATCGAGACACCCGCACCGACAATTGGAGAGGCGAAGGAGGGAAGGTGGCAGGTAAACGAAGACGAGTTAATGGCGAGATAACCAATTACGAACGCCCCGATGGCACGTGGGCCGGGCAGTACTGGGTGGACACGCCCAGAGGGAGCGAGCGCAAGACGATCTATGGCAAGACCGAGGAGCAGGTCCGCAAGAAGCTCGCCAAGGCGATCGCCGAGCGGGATGTCGGGGTGCATTTCGATGCTCGGGGTATGTTCGTTGGCGATTACCTGGACTATTGGATGGAGAGCTACGTGAAAGCCAATGTCAAGCCGCGGACGTTAGAGAACTACGAGTACATCGTGCGGATGCACCTGCGCCCTGCACTGGGAAAGGTGAAGCTCGACAAGCTGAGGCCCGTCCACTTGCAGAACCTTTACACGACCAAGCTGGCCTCGGGTCTCTCGCCCAGGACCGTAGGACTCATGCACACGATCGTCAAGGCGGCCCTCAAGCGGGCCGTGAGGTGGGAGTTCGTCTACCGCAATGTCGCGGACTCCGCCGAACCGCCCAAAGTGCCTAAAAAGGCGGTCAACGTCCTCACGCTGCCCCAAGTAAGGATCTTTCTGCGGACGGCGCAGGGGGAGAGGCTGGAGGCGCTGTACGTCGCTGCGCTGACGGCGGGTCTGCGGGAAGGGGAGCTCCTCGGTCTCAGATGGAGGGATGTGAACTTGGAGCACGGGACGCTCGAGGTACGCCAGCAACTGATCCGCACGAGGGAAGGCCGCTTCTTCGACACAACCAAATCGGGAAGGGGCCGGGACATACTCATGCTGCCCGTCACGATCCTGGCCCTCAAAGGACACCTACAGAGGCAGCGCGAGGAGCGCGCGAGCCGAGGAGATCTATGGCAGGACTACGACCTGGTCTTTCCCACCACGATCGGCACGCCGATGGACGTGAGCGACTTGACCTACCGGTCCTTCAGGCCGCTTCTCGAACGCGCCGGCCTCCCGAGGATACGCTTCCACGACCTCAGGCACACCTACGCCACGCTAATGCTCCGGGTCAACGCGCACCCGAGGACCGTCCAGGACATCCTGGGGCACGCGGAGATCGGCATAACCATGGATACGTATACTCATCCCTCGCTCGATTCGCAGCGCGAGCCGGCACGTAGGCTGGATGAGCTATTGAGGGACCGGAGATGACGAATACCGCCAGTCTTTGCGCCCTCACCCTACCTGTTAACGCTCATCAGGCAAGCGCTAGGGTCCCGGTACGAAAGGGCGCTAACGCGGTTTCGCGTCTTCGTCATGGATCGTTCAGGGATTGTGGGATTCCCGAGAAAGGGAGGGTTCGCGTCCGAGGTCCATCGATGGCAGTAGTCGGGCCTAATGGTGTCGAGTCCCTCACATCTCAGAGTGCCAGCGGTGAGGGTACGGCTCCAAAAGTAGTTGCCGGGGGGGCTGTCGCCGATCTAAACACTGTGCTCCATCGAGACTCCTTTCCGAGGGAGCGTGCACCTCCGCCGAGGAGGAGAAGGTAGAGAGTCGGAGGAGCAAGAACGGACCGAGGAAGGAGGTGTAAAAGTGCCAAATCTTGAAGAGTTCGATCGGAAAGAAGCTTCTGCGCAACCGCGACTGATCGTCAGTATCCAAAAGAGCGGAAACTTTGGTCTCAGCGAGGCCGCGTACTAAGCCCTTAAAAGGCCAACGTCGGTGAAGCTACTCTACGGTGCCAAGGAGCGAGTGGTCGGGTTCCGTCCCAGCCACGAGAATAGTCAGTGGGCCTATACCGTCAAGCAGAAGAAGCCAAACGGCGGCTACACAGTCGCCGGCGTGGCGTTCCTTAAGGCCTACGGAATCGCTCATGACCGGCGCAAGCGTTACCCGGCTGAGATGGAGGACTGGAGGACGGGGATCTTTTGTTCTACCTCGACCGCGACGATAAGAAGCCCACCTAAGGCGTGTAACGATCGCCGAAAACGCGGCTGGAGCCCTCGAGCCACAACACGGTCGGGGGCTCGTCGCTTGGAGTCGTTCGTAGGCACCCAACGTACCCTCCCCTGATTTGTCGACCGATGCCAACGACACAATCCATCGAGTTGCGTACTCCAATTCTCTCTGCGGACCACATCGATGGCTAGCGGGCCTCCTCAATAAGGTTTCTCGGTCTTCTTGGCGACTCACAGGCATGGTCAACGGTCCACGGCGGCAGATTGCTTCGGCTTTAGAGGAACCACCTAGGGGCAGCCGCTAGAAGCCGTTGGATGCCCGGCTGCAGTACGGTTGCAGTAAATGGTCCCGAACGAAGAGACCAAGCCCTATCGGTTTTCGGGTTTTTGCAGGATATTCGAGAAGCTGCCGGACCAGGATTCGAACCTGGACTAAGTGATTCAGAGTCACTCGTGCTGCCGTTACACCATCCGGCAAAATACAGCGGGGCGTATTGTAACGCGTGGTCCCGCCTGCGTCGAGGCTCCTAGCCGGCGCTTTCTACGGTGCCGCCGGTCTCCATGGCGCGGAGGAGCTTTATCCGCTCCCCTATGGGCGGGTGGGTGGAGAAGAGGCCCCTCGCGCGCTTCTCGAAGTTCTTTACGGGGTTGACGATGTAGAGGTGCGCGGTGGCGCGGTTGGCGGCTTCGAGGACCTCGCGGTCGCCGCTTATCTTCTGAAGGGCGTCGGCGAGGCCGTCGGGGTTGCGGGTGAGGCGGACGGCGGTCGCGTCGGCGAGGTACTCGCGCTGGCGGCTTATGGACATCTGGAGGAGGCGGGCGAAGAGCGGGGCGAGGATGGCGAGGAGGATGGCGACGACGAGCATTATTACCTGGACGTAGCCGCCGCCCTCGCGGCTGCCTCCACCCCTTCCGCCGCCGAACCAGAGGCCGCGCAGGAAGAAGTCGGAGATCAGGACGGTCGTGCCGACGAGGATGCCGACGAGCATGGCGTAGCGGATGTCGTAGTTGCCGACGTGGGCCATCTCGTGGGCCATCACACCCTGGAGCTCGTCACGACTCAGCTTGTCGAGCAGGCCGCTCGTGACGGCGACGGAGGCGTGCTCGGGGTCGCGGCCCGTGGCGAAGGCGTTCGGGGCGGTGTCCTGGATGATGTAGACCTTCGGCATCGGGAGGCCGCCGGCTATGGACATCTCCTCGACGACGTTGAAGAGGCGGGGGGCGTCTTCGTGCGTGATCTCAGTGGCGCGTGAAGCGGCGAGAACCATCTTGTCGCCGGCAAAAAAGGAGACGAGGCCGCTAATGGTGCCGAGGGCGAAGGCGATAGCGAGGCCGAAGAGGGCACCTATGGGGTCCCCGATCCAGGCGTAGCCGATGACGTACCCGAGCACGATCGCGAAGACGAGGAAGACCAGGATCAGGAACACGCTGTTGCGCCGGTTGACCCCGATCCGGTCCCGGAAAGTCCCCCCGTTGCCCTGCATCGCGCCCCTAGTCGTAGGAGACCGTCACGGACTCCCGCTCGGGCCCCTGCGCCTCGAAGTACTCTTTCTCCGTGAAGCCCATCGCCCTGGCGAAGAGCACCGCCGGGAAGCTCTGTATCCTCGTGTTGTAGGAGCCAACGGAGTCGTTGTAGTGCTGGCGGGCGAAGCTTATCTTGTTCTCCGTCGAAGAGAGCTCTTCCTGGAAGTCGACGAGCACCCGGTCCGAGCGGAGGTCCGGATAATTCTCGGCCACGGCGAACAGGTTGCCGATGGCCCCGCTGAGCCGCGCCTCTGACTGGGCCTGTTCGCCCACGCCCTGGGGTTGCATAGCGCGGGAGCGGGCCTGGGTAACCTGGGTCAGGACCTCTTGCTCCTGGCGGAAGTACTTCTTGACGCCTTCGAGGAGGTTTGGGATCAGGTCGTAGCGGCGCTTGAGTTGGACGTCTATCTGACGGTAGGCCTCCTCGGTCTCGTTCTTGCGCCGGACGAGCCCGTTGTAGGTGACGACCGCGAAGATCACGACCAGCACCAGAACTATTATCAAGATGATCGTCGCCACGCCCATCCAAGACCTCCGAAACGAGTGACTGCACGGACTATTATATCCTCGCGAGGGTCGAGGCTCTGAGGTTTCAGGTTCTAGGTTTCAGGGGCGTTATAAGGGACAGCTCTCGACCACCCACCCTTCAACGCCTTAATGCCTCAAAACCTCAAAGCCTTCCTTCCAGAAACGCCAGCCTGTTCCCGAACGGGTACTCCGCGTAGAACCTGCGCCGCGGAGCAAGCTCCTCGTCCCAACGAATGGGTAAGCCTTCCGACCCGATCCTCCCTGCCAACTCGTCTAGCGAGGAGATCACGAACGCCGGGTGCGCCTTCTTGCTCCGCCGGAACGGCTCTTAGACGCCGAGGTGCAGTTGCCGTCCGTCCGGCAGCCCGAACCACGCGCCGCCGCGGGACGCGAGCGTTGCGGGCTTCTCCAACTCGTCCAGGCCCAGCAGGCCCGCGTAGAAGGCGCGTGCTTCGTCCTCCCTTCCGGCGGGCATCACCAACTGGACGTGGTCCAGGGCCGTTTTCATCGAACCACCTCAGCAAAGATTGCCGTCCGGTCCGCAGGCTATCATGGACGCCGAAAGGAGCCGTTTTGCCCGAGTACGACCCTGTGGCCGACCTCTACGACCTCGAGTACGTTCACGACCACGACGTCCCCTTCTGGCTTGCCCTGGCCGACCGGGAGAACGGCCCCATCGTCGAGTGGGGCGCCGGAACCGGGCGCATCGCCCTACCCCTGGCCGCCACCGGCCGGGAGGTGACCGCCGTCGAGTTGTCCGGGGCGATGATCGGGAAGGGCGAGAAGAAGGGCGGGGCCGTCGAATGGGTCGTCGGAGACATGCGAACGGCGAAGCTGGATCGTCGGTACGGACTCGCCATCTGCGCCTTTAACTCGTTTCTCTGCCTGCCGGTGCTGGAGGATGCCCTAGCCTTTCTGCGCAACGCGCGGGAGCACCTGGAGCCCGGCGGTCTTCTGGGCCTGGAGGTCTCCGCGTTCACGCCGGAGGAGCTCGCGGAGCAACCCGGCGGGCCATCGCTGCGCCACGACCTCTCCCGCGAGATGCCCGACGGCGGAAGACTCGACCGCTACTCCCTCTCCCGCTACGACGCGGCGACGCAGCTCATGGGTATGCGGCTCTTCTACGACCTCTACGACGCCTCCGGGGACCTACGAGACCGGAGGGAGCACGACCTCGAGATCCGCCTCACTGGCCGCGACGAACTGCTCCTGATGCTGCGTCTGACCGGCTTCAGAGTCGAGACCGTCTACGGCGGGTTCGACCGGGAGCCCTTCACCGCGGGGAGCGATCACCTCATAGTCCTGGCCCGGAGATAGACCCCAGACCGGGGCCCCACGGCGTGGTGTCCTGCCGCACTTCGCCCTGAATAATGGACCGAAATATGCAGGTACCCGGGGCCGCGGTGGATAACATAGGCCCGTAAAGGCTGGCCCAATGTGGCCGGTGGGTAGATACGAAGTGGAGGGATGATGGGCAGAGACAGGGAAGCGGACGGGGGCAGGCCGGTGAAGCCCGGGCAGGCCCGGGCTTCCGGCAGCGATCCGGACGCCGTAGAGATGCATCGGTCGGGGGGCTCGGGGTCCGTAGGGGGACGGCCCAGGGCGGGGGACCTCGGTCCCGACATCCCCGCCTCCGGGCCGGCGGGCGGCCGGACGCACGAGGAGGAGGTTCTCGTCTCCCGTGACTCCTCCGCCGGCAGCGGAGTGCGACGCTACGGTGGCGACGGCGGCGGGGAGAGCCTGGCCCCGGCCCGGCGGGACAGCATCCGCTGGGGTCCGGTCTGGGCCGGCCTGATCACGGCTCTCACCACCTTCCTCTTGCTGCAGCTTCTGGCCATAGGTCTCGGCCTGGTGGACGTCGGGCCCGGCTCTGACGGCGGCGGGGGTTGGGTGCCCGGTCTTATCGGCCTGATCGCCTTCTTCACCGGCGGCGCCGTGGCCGGGATGACGAGCGCCATCAGGGGACCCGGCTCCGGCCTTTTGAACGGCTTTATGGTGTGGGCGCTCGGGACCGTCCTGATCCTGCTCCTCTCCGCGCTCGGCCTCGGCCAACTCTTCGGCGCCCTCGGCAACGTCGCGGGCCAGGTCGGGCCCGGCGCCATAAGCGGCGCGGCACAGAGCGCGCAGGGAGCCGCGCCTAACGTTAGCCCCAGCGAGGCAGAGCAGGCCCTGCAGACCGGGGCCATAGGCGCCTTTTTCGGCCTGCTGCTCTCAGCACTGGCGTCCGTCCTCGGCGGTGTGCTCGGCGGCAGGAGCAGGGACCCCATCGGCCGGCCGACCGACGCCCGCAGGGACTAACATCCCGGGACCACGTCACGACCGCACGTTCCCGCGGGGGTTCACGGTCCCCTTCTCGAGCATAGACGACCCAACCCAAGATCACGGCCGGCCGGAGAAGGGTCGCGGTGGCCTAAACTGCTGGAGCGCCGTGGAGCAGCGCAAGACGGACACCAAGGCGGGCGAGGAGATCCCCGAAGAAGTGAAGGGGGACGTCTCTTCCCGCTTGCAGGGCTCGGAGGGCCCCGCCAAAGACAATGGGAAGCAAGAGGTCGTGGAGAAGCTCGGGAAACGGGAGAGGGTGTTAGGTGAACCCCGGATCTCTCACATCTTCGTCCTCGGACACGGCAGCCCGGCGGTAGTGAGGGTCGGAACGTCACCGGGGTGAGGCCGGCAGGGCATTAGCGTCTGCGGGCCGGGCGTCTGCTGCTCGGCCCTTTTCCAGGTCCCTCCCGTTGCGCGCTACAGGGCGCGCCGGTTCAAGAGCCGGTGAACCAGTCCACGGCCTCATGCGCGATGGGAGGCGGGACCACGTGCGGGCCGTCGAACTCCCGGTAGCGCACCTCGTAGCTCGCCCCCTGTAGCTCGGGCACGAGCCGGCGGCTCGTCCTGTCGATCGGCAGCCAGCGGTCGCGCGTGCCGTGGGAGACAAAGAAGCGGGGGGAGCCCACCCGCCCGGCCGGTGCCATAAACCCCGGCGAGAACGCCAGGACGTGGCCGAAGAGGTCTCCGTTGGAGATCCCAAGCGAGATCGCGTACGAGGCACCGTCGGAGTAGCCCCCGACGGCCACGCGCGCAGGGTCGACCGCGTACGAGGAGAAGGCATGGTCCAGGGCCTCGTCGATAGCTACAACGTCGGTGCCGTACCGGCCGCGGCCAAGGATCAGGTCCCACGTCGGCCCGCGCGAGCTGAGGGAGAGCAGGATCAGGCCCGCCCCGTCCGCCTGCCCTCGCAGCAGCGCGAGCCCGTCGCGCGCGTCCTCTCCCGCGCCGTGCAGCAGCAGAGCCAGCGGCGCGGGACGCCCCGCCCGGTAGCCGGCCGGCACGTATAGGTAGCCCCCGCCCCCGAGCAACCGCAGGCCGACCGGTGCCCCTCCCCCCGTCCCCGACGGGCGGGCCCGCAGCCGTCCCCCCGCGTACGCGTCGTCCGTTGCCATACGCCCGGTATTCCCCCTACCCCGCGCCGCTACACCCGCAGCGAGCGGGTGCTAGTATCGGGCTTCGGGAATAGAAAGGGGGCGCGTGGACCGGAGCAGGCTCTTGCAGGACCTGGAGTGGCTTGCGCGGGGCAACCCGCAGTACGCCGGCACCGACGAGGAGGGACGCCAGAACCCGGAGGTCGCCCACCTGATGGCCGACGACCTCCTGCTCGCCTACATCGACGACGAAGAGGTCACCGAGCTCTTCAACCGCGTGCGAGGGTCGTGATCCGGGCCTAGTCCACCTCTCGCGCGGTGGCGGGGAGGCCCGATCCGGTTCGGACGAGGGATCTTACGTCGTTCAGCGCCCGGTAGAGGGCGGAGGCGCGGTCGATGAGGATGCGGACCGCGCAGAGGCCCGGGGAGGGCACGCTGGCGGAGGCGAGCGCGCCAGGGAGACCGGCGAGAAGGTCGTGCAGGTCTTCTGCCAGCGGCCCGAGGTCTTCGGGCGCCAGCACGTGCGCCCCCGCCACGTAGGAGTAGCCGCCGAAGGGATCACTTCCGCCGGCAAGGTCGAAGCAGTCTACAACCTCGGGTTTACCGTCCCGAAAGATGCTCGTCCTGGCCCGGAGCCGGTCGAAGGCGAACCTCTCCCCCCGCGCCCGGCCGCGTACGGGTCCCAGGCGAGCGCCGCGTCCGGGGCGAGGTGGAACGTGGTCTCCTGGCGGTAGTCCGAGCCGGCGCAGGGGATCAGGTGGTGCGGCCGGTACTCCAGGAACCCATCCTCGCCGACGCGAAGGGCGCTCGCCTGGAACGCCCCTCCTCCGCGGTACGCCTTGTCCGCAGCCTGGCTCAGCACCGTGGCGGAGGCGCCGGGCGAGACGTTTACCTCCACCTCCAGGAGGTCGCCGCCGAGGATGCCGCCCGAGGGGTTGGTGATCTGGACCTCAGGCATCCAGAACCCGTCCGGGTAGTTCGCCCGCACAGCTCCCTACGGCGCGGAAGCACGCCGGCCCAAGATCACCGTCGCCCCCGCGCAGACTAAAGCCGAGCCTTAAAGCACCATCCTGCCCGCCCGGACGCGGGCCAAACGGACGGCCTAAATCCCCACCCCCGCCCCAAGCCCACCGGTCAACATCGAACCATTGTATAGCCCCCCTCCACCAGGCTTGACAACGGCCCCACCTGTCTATATAGTCGTTTTCGACTAAACGATATCGACTATAAAGGACGAGATGGCGTCGAAGAGGAAGGTATCCAACCCGCTGGCGCTAGCGGTGATGGCGCTACTCTTCGAGCGGCCGATGCACCCTTACGAGATGGTCTCGACGATGCGGGAGCGGGGCAAGCACGAGTCGGTGAGGCTCAGGTACAGTTCCCTGTACTCGGTGGTGGAGGCATTGGGGCGGGCGGAGTTGGTAGAGCCGGTCGAGACGCGGCGCGAGGGCCGGCGTCCGGAGCGGACGGTTTACGGGATCACAGCCGCCGGGAGGGCGGAGTTTCTCGCCTGGCTGCGCGAGTTGCTGAGGGAGCCGGCGAAGGAGTACACGCAGTTCACGGCCGGGCTCTCGTTTATCGCGGCGCTCCCTCCCCAGGAGGCGGCGGCGTTGCTCCGCGAGCGGGTGCGGCTGCTCGAAGAGGAGGTCGGGGGCATGAGGTCCCGCCTGGACGAGGTTCTGGAGGAGGGTCTGCCGCGGCTCTTCCTCGTCGAGTCCGAGCACGAGCTGGTGTTGCGGGAGGCCGAGTTGAGGTGGGTCCGCGGGCTCGTCGAGGAGATCGAGGCCGGAACGCTCGGGGGGATGGCCGGATGGCTGGCCTTCCACGCGCAACCCGCCGCAGCAAGCGAAGAAGCGGGGGAGGAAGGCGATGCCTGAGAGAGCCGGGGGCGTTCGCGCCGGCCGCGTCGCTGTGTTGCGGATAGAGGGGGCGGGCGGATGAGGTGAGAAGACGAGCGGCCTCCGGAAAGGTGCTGCCACACCCCCGGAGGCCGCGAACCCCCGAGCAGAGAGCCCACGCGGAGCGAGGCCTGCCACCCGAAGCATCCACCTTCAAGGATAGCAGGCGAAGCCCCGCGGGATACGGTGCTGGAGAACCGGCGCCGGGTCCGCATTCCAGAGAGGAGCCTTCGACCACATGGCTATCCGAACCGACACTCCAGAGCCGGGCGCCAGCCTTGCCGACGGGCGGGCCGTACGCGAGCTTTTCGAGACGCTGCTAGAAGACTGGGGCAGGGGCGACGGCGAGGCTTACGGCTCCAGGTTTACAGAGGACGCAGACTACGTCGCCTTTGACGGGTCGCACACGAGAGGGCGGGCCGAGATCTCCTCCTCGCACCAGCAGCTCTTTGACAAGTTCCTCAAGGGGACGCGCCTCACCGGCCGCATCCTGAGCATAAAGTTCCCGGGCCCCGACGTAGCCCTCGTCCACGCGGCCGGCGGCACAATCCTGCGGGGCAAGACAGAACCCTCGCCGGAGAGGCACTCCGTCCAGACCTTGATCGCCGTGCGGGAGGGAGACCAATGGCGCTTCGCCGCCTTCCACAACACCCGCGTGCGTCCCATAGGCCGCGGCGCTTCAACGTTCTTGATCTGGGCGGTCACGGACCGTTTGTGGAGGATCTTCGGGCCCAGACCGGAGACCGACGCATGAACGCCGCGCGAAAAAGACGCAAGGCCCTCATCATTGGCGGCGGCGTCGCCGGGCCCGTGGCCGCGATGGCGCTGCAACGCGCCGGGATCGAGTCCGTAGTCTATGAGGCGTACGCAGGCGGCGCGGACGAGGTAGGCTCCTTCCTCACCTTCGCCAGCAACGGCCTCGACGCCCTGCGCGCCATAGACGCCCACCACCTGGTTCTCTCCGAGGGCTTTCCGACCCCGCGTATGGAGATCCAGAGCGGCACGGGCAAGTACCTCGGCGAGGTCCCGAACGGCGGGACGCTGCCTGACGGCACGG
This sequence comes from uncultured Rubrobacteraceae bacterium, assembly GCA_902805975.1. Lineage (GTDB taxonomy): Bacteria > Actinomycetota > Rubrobacteria > Rubrobacterales > Rubrobacteraceae > Rubrobacter_D. The sequence continues at coordinate 17,089 of CADCUT010000002.1, forward strand.
TCAGCCAGACCCTCAAGCGGGCCGATCTGTACCGGGCGCTGCGCGACGAGGCCCTTCGGCGCGGCGTCCGCATCGAGTACGGCAAACGGCTGATCGACGCGGAGGTCACGCCCGGCGGTGGGGTCGTGGCACGGTTCGAGGACGCCACCGGGTCCGAGGGAGACCTGCTGATAGGGGCCGACGGCGTACACTCCCGCACCCGTCGGATCATCGATCCCAACGCGCCCGGGGCCCGCTACGTCCCCGTGCTCAACGTCGGCGGGTACGCCCGCGGCGCGCGTGCGCGCGCCGAGCCCGGTACCTTCCGGATGGTCTTCGGCCGACGCGCGTTCTTCGGCTACGCCCTCCACCCCTCCGGGGAGGTCTGGTGGTTCGCCAACCCTCCCCGCGCCGAGGAACCCTCGGGCGCGGACCTCGCCGCCATCAGTACCGAACAGTGGAGGGAGCTCTTGCTGGATCTCTTCTCCGAGGACGACACACCGGCCGCCGACATCATCCACGCCACCCCCGGAAAGCTAGCCGGCTGGGCCACGCACGACCTCCCCTCCGTCCCCAGGTGGCACAGGGGGGCCATGATCGTCATCGGGGACGCGGCGCACGCGACCGCCCCGTCCTCCGGGCAGGGCGCGTCCATGGCCATCGAGGACGCCGTGGTGCTCGCAAGGTGCCTGCGGGATCTACCCGAAACAGCGCGGGCCTTCGCCGCCTACGAGCGGTTGCGCCGCGGGCGGGTGGAACGCATAGTCGCGCACGGGGCTAGGACGAGCAATAGCAAGATCGCCGGCCCCGTGGGCCGGGCGCTGCGTGACCTGATGATGCCCATGATCCTCAAGCGCATCGCCAGCGGCGGCTCCCTCGCGTGGATGCACGACTACCACATAGACTGGGACGAGAAGATGGCAGCCTGAATGACCCTACGAGGCGGGGAACTTCGATCCGCCCGCTTCGTTCGGGCGGATGGGGCGTCAGCCCGCGGGGGATGGGCTGGAGGATCACGGGATATACTGGTCGCATCATATGACGCCCGACGCTACGCACGAGAAGTCGAAGGGGCACGGGTCCGCGGAATCCTTTGGACTGCGGAAGGAGGGTTTCGTCCCGTGATGGCCCGGGTTCTGGCGGTGGTGGGGGTGGGGATCTGGTGCTTCTTCCTCCTGCTAGCCTCGCTCGGGATGATCATAGACAGGGGGCTGGCCGACGTCGGCATCGCGTGGATCGGCTTGCTCGGCATCGGGGTGGCGGCCCCCGTTCTTCTCTTGTGGCAGATCAACCGCGCCATAGCCACGCACGAAGCCTCCCGCCGCGCCGTCCCCGGGGCCAGGGAGAAAGAGAAGGAGTTGCTCGGCGCCCTGGAGGAGCGGGGCGACATCACGCCGGTGACCGCCGCGATCAGTACCTCCCTGACAGCCGACGAGGCGGCGGAGATGCTCGACGAACTCACGGACAAGGGGTACCTGCGGCTACAGGTCAATGAGGGTATCCACATCTACGCCCTCAAGGACCGGGCCACGCGCGGGCTGCCCCAACCGTCCTTACCGTCTGCCGGCCATCCCGGGGGCGGAGCCTCGAAGCTGCCCGCCGGAGACCTCAGCGAGCGGGAGCTCGAAGTCCTGGCGCTCCTCGCGTCGGGCAGGACGAACTCCGAGATCGCCGGCGACCTCTTCGTCGCCGTCGGCACCGTAAAGTCCCACGTGAACAACATCTACAACAAGCTCGAGGTCAGGAACCGCGCCGAGGCCGTCACGCGGGCAAGAGAGCTCGAACTACTCCCCTAGCCGCCCGAAACGGCGAATAAACCACCCCCTGAACCACCGAACCCATCCTTCGGCCGATGCCGCCGCGTCCCATCGGGTCGTACCTTCGCCATGACGAGCGGGGAGAAGCCCCACCGTGGGGATCTCTCACGAGGCGACAAGCGACGGGGAGCGAGAACATTGAGTATCACGCGCAGACACCTCTTGAAGATGGGGGCGATGGCCGGGGCGGGGCTGGCCCTGCCGCTCGGCGCTATCTCGGTGCCGGTCGGCCGCCTGGCGGCCTCATCCTCTGTCAGGAGCCCGGGCGTGGAGCCCTTCACGGTGCCGCTACCGGTACCGCCGGTCACGAAGCCCGCCCATGTCCACGGCGGCGCCGACTACTACGAGATGGTCCAGAAGGCGGCGAGGCAGGAGATACTGCCGGGCCTCAAGACCGAGGTCTGGGGCTACGACGGCGTCTTCCCCGGCCCGACCATCGAGGCCAGAAGGGACCGGCCGGTCGTGATACGCCAGTGGAACGAACTGCCTGTCCCGGTCTCCGTCCACCTGCACGGCGGCAAAACCCCGCCCGGGAGCGACGGCTACCCGACCGACCTGATCCTGCCGAGGGGACACGACCCCGGCGCCCACGCGCACGCGGGGCACGGTTCGGCCGGGAAGCACGCCCACATGTTCAAGGACTACTCCTACCCGAACGCGCACCGCGCCGCCACTCTCTGGTACCACGACCACCGTATGGACTTCACCGGCCCCCAGGTCTACAGGGGGCTCGCGGGGATGTACATACTTCGCGACGACGTCGAGGACTCTCTGCCGCTCCCGAAGGGCGACAAGGACGTGCCGATCGTGATCTGCGACCGCACCTTCCGGGACGACGGCTCCTTCTACTATCCCTCGCTCGACCCCACCCTGCAAGAAGAGCCCGGCGTTCTGGCGCACGCCGCCAACGGCATGTTCGGCGACACCATCCTCGTCAACGGCGCCCCGTGGCCGCTCCTTGAGGTCTCGAACACCATGCACCGTTTCCGCATCTTGAACGCCTCCAACGCCCGCTCCTACGACCTCGCCCTCGACCCACCGCCGCCCGGAGAAAAAGCCTTCGTGCAGGTTGGCAGCGACGGCGGCCTGCTCGAGGCCCCCATCCGCCACGACAGGATCGCCGCCGCACCCGCCGAGAGGTTCGATGTGATTATAGATTTCTCGCGTTACCCGGTGGGCGCGGAGGTAACGCTCACGAACATCGGTGGCGAGGGGAAGACGCGGGACGTCATGCGCTTCGTCGTGGCCCGCGGGGAGAAGGAGGAGAGCGCCGTACCCGAGAGGCTCGCACCCGACCTGGACTTCCCCGATCCGGGCAACGTAGAAGTAACGCGGAGGTTCCAGTTTATCGCGGGCGTCTTCGGCGGGATGTCCGCGATCAACCAGAAGGTCTTCGACCCGGATCGCATCGACGCGAGGCCGCGCCTGGGCTCGACGGAGGTCTGGGAGATATTCTCCGACCCCTCGCACCCCTTCCACATGCACCTGGTCCACTTCAAGGTCCTCTCCCGCGACGGTGGGCCGCCCGGTCCCTACGATGCCGGTTGGAAGGACACCGTCTCGCTCAGAGGCGGGACCGTGCGCGTGGCCGTCCGTTTCGAGGGGTGGCGCGGCAAGTACGTCTTCCACTGCCACAACCTGGAGCACGAGGACATGATGATGATGGCGAACTTCGAGGTCGTCTGAGATGGGCGGCGGGGCCTACGCAACGAAGCTTCGCCACCTCGCGACCGTGCTGGCCTTCGCCTCGCAGGGGATACACCTCTGGGTCCTGCCGGGCCAGCTCGCGGCCGCGATGTTTCCCGGTATCTTTTTCTTCGGGGTGGCCGTGGGCCAGGGACTTCTCGGGACGAGTCTGTTGTTCGGCGGCGGACGGTGGAGGGCGCGTCTCGGGGTGCTTTTCAACGTCTTCGTGATCCTGGTCTGGCTGCTAACGCGCGCGGTGAGCATTCCCCAGCTCTTCGAGCCGATCCAGCTCCCCGTAGAGGGCCTCGGAGCCGCCGCGACGGTTATAGAGTCCGCGCTGGTCGTGGTGCTGATAGCGCTGCAGAGGTCCATGCCCCGAAAAAGGAAGGTACGGTACACGCGATAAAGCCGGTTGCAGGGAGGGAGCGTCGGGCGTGGCCGCTCCATGCGGCATCGGGTGCGTGCGGGTACCGTTGGCGGACGTCGCGGTCTATGTCGCCCGCATCGTGATGTCCCTAGCGTTTATCTTCGCGTGCTCGGAGTTTGTGGTCGAGGCCTCCATGGACAGTCTTGCGGGCTTCTCTCCTGGATCTTGCCGGTCCTGATCCTACCGGCCCTCGTCAGGGTCGCCCGCATCGCGCACCGGAAGGCAGCCGCCCTGACCGGGCTCCTGGTAGACCTGCTCCTCGCCGGCGTGCTGGACCTACTGCTCTTCTGGTCCGACGACTACGTTCTCCCGCGCACTTCGCGCTCATCGTCGCCGCCGGCCTCGCGGGCGGCATGCTCGGAGGAAGCGAGACCCCACTAGGGGTTAGTGCGGGTGCCCGTGGTGGTCGGGCCTCGTTCACCGTTCCGTTGATCTGGCTCGCTCCCAGAGCCCTTGCGAGGTGACGCGATGGCCGCCGTAAGCTCGACAACCTCGTCACGGGGCGCCGAGCCCCACGCCGGCTCTTACGGAGCGGACGCCCCGACCCAGTCCTTGACCGCCGCACGAATGCTTCCCACCAGACTGGACGGGTCGGACTTGCTTACCAGGACCTCCGGCGTACCGTGCCACGCCGCGCAGTCGCGGAGCGCGCCGGCGAGGGCTGTGATGAGCTTCTCGTTCACCTCCGTACCGGGTTCCAGATGCAACGCCTTCACCTCGAAGGTCCCCTGCTTGCGGTGCGCCTTCGCGTCGAGCCTGCCGACCAGCGCTGCGCGGTGCAGGATGGGCAAGGAGTAGTAGCCGTAGCGGCGTTTGGCGGCCGGGGTGTAGACCTCGATCCTGTACTCGAAACCGAACAGCTCGGAGGCCCGCGCCCTGTCCCATACGACCGGATCGAACGGCGAGAGAAGCGTCGTGCGCGAAGGTTCGATCCCGCCGGAGAAGACGGTCTCGGCCAGCGCCGCGTTCTCCGGGTGGACGTACGCCGGCTCTTCCCAACCTTCGATCCGGGCGCGTAGCAGCTCGCCCTCGTCGGCCAGCCCTTCGAGCAGGCCGGCGATGCCCTTCTTGGGGGTGCGGAAGTAGTCCGGCACCCAGCGGGCCACCGCGACGCCGAGAGATCGCACGGCTTTCAGGGCGAGCGTCCGGCGGACCTCTTCCGGTGTGGGCGCGAGGCCGTCTTCCCAGCCGGGAAGCGCCCGCGCCAGGACGCGTTCGCGCAGGTCGTAGACGCGGTGGAAGTTGGGGTCGCGGCGCGAGATCATGAGCTCCCCGACCGCGAACAGGTGCTCTAGCGCCCGCTTCTCCGGCTTCCACTCCCACCACCCGCCGGCCTTGCCGTCGGTCCTGGCAAACTCCACGGAGCGCACCGGTCCCTCTCGCCGGATGCGTCCCAGGACACGCCGGACCTCCTCCGGGTGGGCCGAGAACCAGGCGCGGGACTTCTCGCCGCCCTCCAGCATGTACCGCCGGTACAGCCCGTAGTCCTCGATGGGAACGAAGCAGGCGGCGTGCGCCCAGCCCTCGAAGAGACGTCCCTCGGCCAGCAACTCGTCGAGCCAGCGGGGCTCGTATGGGCCGAGCCTGCTCCAGAGCACGAGGTAGGGACTCCTGGCGACGACGGAGATGGAGTCGATCTGCAGCACCCCCATCCGCCGGATCGCCCCAAGAACGTCGCCTTTCTCCGCCGGCCGGCCCGGCCGGAATGCCAGGCCCTGCGCGGCGAGCAACATGGCCCGCGCCCCTTCCCGCGAAAACTCCAAGCTCCAAACCTCCCGGCAGAAGATCCCCCCGGGTTATACGCCGTCCGGCGCGACTTCGCATCGGTGAACGCGCAGGCGGTCTCCCCCGCTCCCGAACTCCCCCACCCCGCGGCGTCCGGATTACCCTGCCCCAGACGCCACCCCCACTCCCCCCTTGACAACGTTTTCTAACTATGTTAACTTTTGGATCATAGATAGGAGGTAGAGAGCGTTGGGCATTAAGGAGCGCAGGCAGCGGCAAAGGCAGCACCTGAAGGAAGGGATCCTGGCGGCGGCGCGCGAGATCGCCTCTACCGAGGGCTGGCAGGCGGTGACGATCCGCAAGATAGCCGCGCGGATCGAGTACAGCCCCCCCGTTATCTACGAGTACTTCGACTCCAAGGAAGACCTGCTCCTAGAGCTCATGCGGATGGGCTACGCCGGTCAACTCAGGGCCATCGAGAAGGCCCGCGATGCCTCCAACGACCCGGAAGAGGCCCTGCTCGGTATGTCCCGGGCCTGGTGCCACTTCGCGTTCGAATCCCCCGACCTCTACCAGGTCATGTACGGCCTCGGGGGGGTCTCGTTCCCCGTCACGGAACTGAGAAAGGAAGGAGAAAGGATCGCAGAGACCATAGCGCAGGTCCTGACGGAGTTACTCGCCAAGAAGGGGAGGGATGAGGAGGACGTCTGGATAAAGATGACGCTCGCGTGGGGCACGTTCCACGGCCTCGTCGGCCTCGCCATGGCCGGCCGGCTCCCCGGCGGCAACGAAGAGGCCGAGAGGCTGGCTGAACAGGCCGCCCGCGACTTTCTGAAGGCCTGGCTCACCTGATATGAGAGGGAGGGTGTTTTTTTGATCCCTACTTAACTTAGTTAAATACAAGTACAGCGTTAAGCAAACAGAGATGAGGAGATGACGTTCATGAACCGGATAGCGTTTAGTAGGGAGGGCGAGATCCGCCCGGCCGCCGTGGTCCTGGTGGGCCTGGTTCTGTCGGCGGCGGCTTTCGCCATCAACACGCTGATCGCCAACGCGGCCCCGCCGGCCCTCGGGGCGCCGGGTGAGGTCTCGCAGTTCGGCACCGTGAAGGTGGTGCTGGCGACATTGCCGGCGGTCTTGGGCAACACTTTAGGCTTCTACATGTCCTACCGAGGCTACGACCCGCGGGCGCTCGTCAAGTTCCTCGCGCCCGCCGCCGGGTTCTACGTGGCGTTCATGGCCATACCAACCTGGGGCTTGATCTCCGGCGGCACCCTCACCGCCTTCGCCGTCGGCGCCGCCTTCAACACCGTCGCCGTCGCCGTCGCGGTTCCCGCGCTGCTCGCCCTGCGACCCGGAACCGCCCCGGACGCCCTGCGGGAACTCCGAGCCGAGCCGGCGGCCAAGTAGATACCACCACGCAACCGAGAGGAGCACCCATGATGACGAGAGACGAAAAAGCCGTGAGGACCGAGATAGTGATGACGCGCGAGGGTGGGCCCGAGGTGCTCGAAACGCACCGGCGCGAGCTGCCCGCCCCCGGACCCGGGCAGGTCGTCGTCCGGGTCGAGGCCGCCGGCGTTGCCTTCTCCGAGGTGCAGATGCTCAAGGGCCGCTACTTCGGCCAGCCCAAGTTCCCCTTCGTGCCCGGCTACGACCTGGTCGGCGAGGTCGAGGGTGTCGGCGAGGGCGTCGATAGAGAAATGGTCGGCACCAGGGTCGCCGCGCTGACGGAGACCGGGGCGTGGGCAGAGAGCGTGGCGCTCGACGCCAAAGACGCGGCGCCGGTGCCGGACGGGCTGGATCCCGCCGACGCCGTCGCGGCGGTGACCAACGGCGTCACCGCCTGGCAGATGCTCCACCGCGCAGCGTCGGTGCGACCCGGCCAGACCGTTCTCGTCCACGGAGCGTCGGGAGGGGTTGGGACGCTGCTCGTGCAGCTAGCGCGACTGGCCGGCGCCGATGTCATCGGGACCGCCTCGGCCCGCAAGCACGGGTACGTGCGCTCTTTGGGCGCCGTGCCGGTCGACTACAGGGACGACGTGCCCGCGAGGGTGCGCGAGATTTCCCTAGGCGGCGTGGACGCCGTCTTCGACCACGTCGGCGGCCCCGGGCTCGTCGACTCCTACAAGATGCTGCGCCGCGGCGGGACGATGGTCACCTACGGCTCCGCGTCCACGCTCGACGGCGCGGGGCACTGGATCCGTCCCTACCTGCCGATCTTCGCCCGCGTCCTCCGCTGGACCGCCACGCCCGACGGCAAAAAGGCGACGTTCTACTACGTGAAGCGCTGGCCCAGGTTCTTCCGGGAGGACCTCGCAGCGGTCCTCGCCCTGCTCGCCGAAGGGAAGATCGAGGCTCACGCCGCCACCCGTATGCCCCTCGAAAAGGCGTCCGAGGCCCTCGGGTTCCTCTCTTCGGGCGAGGCGAGCGGCAAGGTGGTGCTCGTGCCGGGCTCGACGCCGCGGCAGAGCTCCTAGGGACCGAGACCCGGATCGAGAGGCCGAAGCCGTGAGCAACCCGAACGCGACGACGCGGACCATCCTGCGATGGACCCACCTGCTGGGCGGCTTCTTGATCGGGGTCTTCGTATACACCCCGGCCCACGACAACGAGGCGTTCGTCCTGCTCATGCAGGCCGCCGTCGTCCCCGCCGTTACCCTCACCGGAGTCTGGATCTGGCAACGGGCCCGCATCCGACGCCTGCTCCGCCTTATCCGAAACGCGCAGCCCGTCACGAAGAGCGGTTCCGGGACGCCAGAGGAAACGCCCAGAGGCGCAGATACTCTTTAGAAACTTAACTTAGTTAGACAAAAAGATGTTGGTTACAGGAGAGGAGCACGGGGATGGCTAAGACGATTTCTGGTAGCGGTGGGTCCGTCTCTGGGGCATCCGGGGGGAGGTGGCTCGTGGGGGTTCTCGCCGTTGCGGGGGCGTTCGCCCTGGCGTACGCGCTCTCCCCGGGGCTGCGCGCGGACCTTGGCGGTCTCGGCACCGTCGTGACCGCTGTGGGTGGAGCTTACGCGGCGGGTGTGAAGGACTTTATTTTGTCGTTCGGGATCCTCTCGCCCGCCGCTTACCTCTTCGCGATGGTCGTTCAGGTCTTTATCGCGCCGATCCCGTCGGCGCCCGTCTCCCTGATCGGCTCCCTCGTCTTCGGCGTGTGGGAGGGGTTCGGCCTGAGCCTGGCGGGTTCGATCGTCGGCTCCGTCCTGGCCTTTCTCGCGGTGCGGAGGTGGGGCGAGCCGCTGGTGAGGCGGCTGGTGGGCGGGAAGGCCTATAGCCGGTACGTCGGCGCCCTGGGTGGCGGGGGATGGTGGCTCTTTCTGGTCCTGCTCGTCCCCTTCGCGCCCGACGACGCGGCGGTCGCCCTCGCGGGGCTCTCCGGGCTCTCGTTCCGGGCGTTCCTGCCGCTGATGATCCTAGGAAGGGTGCCAGGGCACGCTACGACGGCGCTACTAGCCTCCGACTGGGTGACGGGCTCGGCTGCGGTCCTGATCACGGTCGGCGTCGTCGTAGCCGCGATCCTGGCGCTCGCGTTCTTCTACAGGGAGCGTTTGGAATCCTGGATGCTGCACCGCGAAGACGACGCGCAAACCGTTGCCGGCGATGCCGGCATCGTCGCGGCTTCGCGGGAGGATTCGCGATGAGCCTGCCCGTGGAGACCGTCCTGTCGCTCATGCAGGCCCACCCGTACCTGCTGCTCTTCCCGCTCGTTCTGCTGGAGGGGCCCGTCGCGACCGTCGCCGCCGGGCTGCTCGTCGCGACGGGCCTGATGGACTGGCCCCTGGCCTACGCCATCGCCGTTGCGGCCGACCTCGCGGGGGACTCCCTCTACTACGCCCTGGGCAGGGGGGCGCGCCGTCCGGGCGTCGGCGGCCTGCTCGCCCGACTCGGCCTCCCGCAGGAACGGTTGGCGGCCATGGAGGTGTCGTTCTCCGGGAAGGCGGGACGGGCGATCGTGGGTGCCAAGGTCGTGGACGCGGCGGCCGTCCCGGTCTTCGTCGCGGCCGGGCTCACGAAGGTCGGCTACTGGCGTTTCGTCGGCTGGACCGCGGCGGCGACCGTTCCCAAGGCCGCGCTCCTGATGATCTTCGGCTTCTTCGCCGGCGGGCAGGCGCTCGCCCTCTTGCAGCGCCTCGACCCAGGGCCCGCCCTGGTAGCACTGCTCGTCGTCGCGCCCGTCGGCGTCCTGGTCCTCTCGAAGAAGTTGTCCGCACAGACGCACGCAAGGCAAACCAACATCAAGGAGGAGAGCCAATGAAGATTCTGCTCGCCAACGACACCTACCCGCCCGACGTCAACGGGTCGGCCTACTTCACCAGGCGCCTGGCTGAGGGGCTCGCCGGCAGGGGCCACGGGGTCCACGTCCTCGCCGCCTCCACGGGCCGGCGGACGCAGGTGATGACGAAGAGCGGCGTGGTCGAGCACCGGATGCGCTCGGTCCCCGTGCCCTTCCACCGGGACTTTCGCTTCGCCCCGCCACCCTTCCTCTACCGCCGCGTCCTTGGGGAGGTGGCGCGTGTCCGGCCCGACGTGGTCCACGCCCAGGGGCACTTCTTTATAGGTCGTGCCACCATCCGGGCGGCCAGGCAACTCGGCATACCCGTGGTGGCCACCAACCACTTCATGCCAGACAACCTCACCTTCTACCTGGGGCTGCCCGAAAGCGCGGAGAGGGCGGTGACGGACCTTGCGTGGCGCGACTTCGCGAGGGTCTTCGGCGGGGCCGACGTGGTCACCGCCCCCACCGTCTTCGCCGCGGAGCTGGCCGAGGCGAGAGGTGTCGCGGGGCCGGTGCTCCCCATCTCCAACGGGATGGACCTCTCCCGCTTCAGCCCCGGCAACGACGGCGCGGCCTTCAAGCGGCGGTACGGAATAGAAGACAGGCCCACCCTCACGTACGTGGGCAGGCTGGACGCCGAGAAGCGGGTGGACGAGGTCATCCGGGCGCTGCCGATGGTGCGCCGCATCGTGGACGCGCAGCTCGTGGTCGTCGGCGACGGGCACGAGCGCCGGAGGCTGATAGAGCTGGCCGCGGAGGAAGGCGTTGGAGACCGCGTCGTCTTCGCGGGCTTTGTCGAAGACGACGAGTTGCCCGGGGCCTACGCCGCGACGGACGTCTTCGTCAACGCCGGGATCGCGGAGCTCCAGAGCCTCGTGACGCTGGAGGCGATGGCGACGGGCAAGCCTGTCGTCGCGGCCAACGCGGGGGCGCTGCCGCTCCTCGTCCACGACGGCGAGAACGGCCACCTCTTCGAGCCCGGCGACGTCGAAGCGCTCGCCGGCCGTCTGACCCGGATCTTCTCCGACACGCAACGCAGGGAGCGGATGGGGAGGGAGAGCCTGAGGATCGCCGCCCGCCACGGCATCGGTAAGACCCTCGACGCCTTCGAGGAGATCTACGAGATGGTGACACGCCCGGGTCCCGCACCCGGGAAGGATGCCGCGAGCCTCCGGACGCGGACCCTTTTGCGGGGGATCTGAGCACAGGAACGATGTCTATGAGCGCGGCGCCCGAGAGACCCGGATCCTCTGCGACCCGATCTCCGAAGCCTTGACCCACGCCGGGGCGCCCCTCGTGGGCGGCGCGATCCGCGGGAGCCGGGGCGCACGGCTCGGCCTGATCCGTGAAGGGGCCCGCCCACGCCGAGCCGGCGGCGCGACCGGGGGCATGCCCTCTACCGGGAGGGCGACCCGGCCTGCGCCCCAAGTCATCACCGGGGGCACGGTGAAGCCCTGCCCGTGCCGCTCCGGAGGCAAGGAGGCCGTCCTGCGGCTACTCGGCGACCGGGACTCTTCGGCAAACCCGTGCCCGGCCGGCGGACCGCCCACACGAGCATGGCGGGGGATCTCGCATGCGCGGGCGTGCGCCGGAACCCTCCGCTTCTCACTCAGGGCGCGGCAAGGGCCTACCCGGGCAGCAGGCTCCGGCCCACCAGGAACTCGTCCGCCTGCCTCGCGGCCTTGCGGCCCTCGGCGATGGCCCAGACTATGAGCGAGGCGCCCCGCTTGGCGTCGCCGGCGACGAAGACGCCCTCCTTCTTCGTGGCGTAGCCGTTCTCTGAATGGATGGCGCCGCGGTCGGTGTAGCCGAGATCCATCTCCTCCTGGAAGCGGTCCTTTACCGGGCCGGTGAAGCCGATGGCGAGCAGGACGAGGTCGGTCTCTATCTCGAAGTCCGTGCCCTCCTTGGGGACGGTCTTGCCCTCCGAAGTCCGCTCGGTCTCGACGGCGTGCATCTTCTCGACGTGGCCGTCCGAACCCGAGAAGCCCTTGACGGCGACGGAGAAGCCGCGCTCCCCGCCCTCCTCGTGGGCCGGGTAGGTATGCAGGATGAGCGGCCAGTCCGGCCAGGTGAGGTGGTCCGGGTTCTCGGGGGGCTTCGGGCCGTGGGTCAGGACCTTCACCGAGGCGCAGCCCTCGCGGTGGGAGTTGCCGAGGCAGTCCGCGCTCGTGTCGCCGCCGCCCAGGATCACGACGTTCTTGCCCTCGGCGGATATCTCGATCTCCGCGTTCGTAGGGAGCCCCGCGACGCGGCGGTTCTGCTGGGTAAGGTAGTCCATCGCGAGGTGGATGCCCCCGAGCTCCCGGCCCGGCACGTCGAGGTCGCGTCCCTGCAACGCCCCGATGGCGAGGACGGTCGCGTCGAACTCGGCGTTCAGCTCTTCGGTGGTCGGGTTCTCGCCAACGTGGGCGTTGGTGCGGAACTCCACACCCTCCTCCTCCATCATGGCGATGCGGCGGTCCACGACCCACTTCTCTATCTTGTAGTCGGGGATGCCGTAGCGCAGCAGGCCGCCTATCTTGTCGTCCTTCTCAAAGACGACGACCGTGTGCCCGGCCCAGTTTAGCTGCTGGGCCGCCGCGAGGCCGGCCGGCCCGCTCCCGACGACGGCGACCTTCTTGCCGGTCCGCTTCTCGGGCGGCGTCGGGTGGGCGACGACCCAGCCCTCGTCGAAGGCGCGGTTGATGATGGAGAGCTCTATCTCCTTGATGGTGACGGGCTTGTCGTTTATGGCGAGGACGCAGGCTGACTCGCACGGGGCGGGGCAGAGCATGCCGGTAAACTCGGGGAAGTTGTTCGTCTGGTGGAGGCGGTCAATGGCCTGCTTCCAGTGCTCGCGGTAGACGAGGTCGTTCCAGTCGGGGATCAGGTTCCCCAAAGGGCATCCCGTGTTGCAGAAAGGAACCCCGCAGTCCATGCAGCGGGAGGCCTGGCCCTTTAGCTCGTCCTCGGGCATCGGCTCGTAGACGTAGCGGTAGTCCTGGACCCGCTCCTCGACCGTCCGCTTGGGGGTGGGCTTGCGCCCTATCTTCAGGAAGCCCTTGGGGTCCCCCACTAGCTCGCCACCTCCAACTCGGCCTCCTGCCGCTCCCGCAACACCCGCTTGAGGTCGTGGGGCATCACCTTCACGAACCGGGGCAGCATCTCGTCCCACTCCTCGAGGACCCGCCGGGCCCGCTCGCTCCCGGTCCACTCCAGGTGCTTCTCGACCATCCCCCGCAAGAGCGCCTCGTCCTCGTCTGACTCGACGGCCTCGAGGCCGACCATGTCTTTGTTGCAGAGCGTCTCGAAGCGCCCCTCCTCATCGAGCACGAACGCGACGCCGCCGCTCATGCCCGCCGCGAAGTTGCGCCCCGTCTCGCCGAGCACCGTCACGACCCCGCCGGTCATGTACTCGCACCCGTGGTCCCCGACACCCTCGACGACCGTGTGGGCCCCGGAGTTACGCACGGCGAACCGCTCCCCGGCGAAGCCGCGGAAATATGCCTCGCCCGCGGTCGCCCCGTAGAGCGCCACGTTGCCGATCACCACGTTTCGGGACGCCCTGTAGCCGGCGACCCTGGAGGGGAAGATGGCGAGACGCCCCCCCGAGAGGCCCTTGCCCACGTAGTCGTTGGTGGTGCCTTCGAGGGTAAAGGTCAGGCCCTTCGCCAGCCAGGCCCCGAAGGACTGGCCGCCGACGCCGTGCATGTCTATCCGGATCGTGCCGTCCGGCAACCCGTCGTTGCCGTACCTTCGGGCGAGCTCGCCCGAGAGCATCCCCCCGACCGTGCGGTGGGTGTTGAGCACGTCTTGCTCGAAGCGGACGGGCTCGCCCCCTTCGAGGGCGGGCATGCAGCGTTCGATCAGCTCGTTGTCCAGCGACCTGTGCAGGCCGTGCTCCTGGAGCTCGGAGTGGCGGCGGGGCTTCCCCTCGGAGAGCTCGCCGTCGTAGAGGATCGCCGAGAGGTCGACGCCCTTCGCCTTCCAGTGCTCGATGGCCTCACGCATCTTGAGCCTGTCCGTGCGCCCGACCATCTCCTCGAACCGACGGAAGCCCATCCCGGCCATGAACTCCCGCACCTCTTCGGCCAAAAAGAAGAAGTAGTTGACGACGTGCTCGGGCGTCCCCGTGAAGAGCTTGCGGAGCTCGGGGTCCTGTGTGGCGATGCCGACCGGGCACGTGTTCAAATGGCAGACCCGCATCATGATGCAGCCGGTCGCCACGAGCGGGGCCGTCGAGAACGCGAACTCCTCCCCCCCGAGAAGCGCCGCCACCACCACGTCGCGGCCCGTCTTGAGCTGGCCGTCCGTCTGCAGGACGACGCGCCCGCGCAGGTCGTTCCGGACGAGAACCTGCTGGGTCTCGGCGAGACCCAGCTCCCACGGAAGCCCCGCGTGCTTTATGGATGAGAGCGGCGAGGCCCCCGTGCCGCCATCGTGGCCCGAGACGGTGATGTGGTCGGCCTTCGCCTTGGCCACGCCGGCGGCGATCGTGCCGACGCCGACCTCGGCGACGAGCTTGACGCTCACGTCGGCGTGGGGGTTGGCGTTCTTGAGGTCGTGGATCAGCTGGGCCAGGTCCTCGATAGAGTAGATGTCGTGGTGGGGCGGCGGGGAGATCAGGCCGACACCGGGCGTCGAGTAGCGCACCTTCGCGATGTCTTCTGAGACCTTGTGCCCCGGAAGCTGCCCGCCCTCGCCGGGCTTCGAGCCCTGGGCCATCTTGATCTGCAACACGTCCGCGTTGACGAGGTACTCGGCCGTCACCCCGAACCGGCCCGAGGCGACCTGCTTGACGGCGCTGCGGCGGTTGTCCCCGCCGGGGTCGGACGTGAAGCGAAGCGGGTCCTCCCCGCCCTCGCCCGTGTTCGACTTGCCGCCGATGCGGTTCATGGCGATGGCGAGCGTCTCGTGGGCCTCTTTGCTTATCGAGCCGAACGACATGGCGCCCGTCACGAACCGCTTGACGATCTCCTTCGCCGGCTCGACCTCTTCTACCGGTATCGGGTCCCCTTCGAACTCGAAGAGGCCGCGCAGGGTGGAGTAGCGCGCGCTCTGCTCGTCGAAGTGGCGCGTGAACTCCTTGAAGGTCTCGAAGTCGTTCGTCTTGACGGCCCGCTGCAGCGGCACGATGCTGTCCGGGTTCCACTGGTGGTACTGGCCCTGCTGGCGGAGCTGGTACTCGCCGCCTATCTCCAGCTCTTCCGCGTTGTCCTCGGCGGCGGCGAACGCGGCCCGGTGGCGCTCCAGCGTCTCGCGGGCCAAAGCCTCGATACCCACACCCCCGACGCGGGAGGCCGTGCCGACGAAGTGCTTGTCTATAAACTCCTCGTTCAGGCCGACGGCCTCGAAGATCTGGGCCCCGCAGTAGGAGAAGAGCGTCGAGATCCCCATCTTGGAGATGACCTTGAGCAAGCCCTTCCCCACGGCCTTGACGTAGTTTTTAGAGGCCTCCTCCGCGCTCACGCCCTCCGTGAGGTGGGATCCCGCGAGCTCCTCGATGGTCTCGAAGGCGAGGTAGGGCGCTATGGCGGTAGCCCCGTAGCCGACGAGCAGGGCGAAGTGGTGGATCTCCCTCGCCTCGGCGGTCTCGACGACGAGCGTTGTGGCGGTCCTGATCCCGGCCCGCACGAGGTGGTGGTGGACGGCGGCGGTGGCGAGCAGGCTCGGTATCGGGGCCTGCATCTCGTTGACGCCCCGGTCGCTGAGGACGAGCACGGCCGAACCGCCCCGCACCGCGCCCTCGGCCTTCTCGCACAGGGTCGTGAGGGCGGCCTCCATCCCGGCCTCGCCGGAGCCGACCGGAAAGAGGGTCGAGAGCGTAGCCGTGCTGGCCCGCTCGTCGCCTAGAGCCCGGATCTTCTCCAGTTCGGTGTCCGTGAGCACCGGCTGGTCTATAAGGACCCGCCGGCAGTGCTCGGGCGCCTCGTCGAAGAGGTTCTGCTCGGGACCTAGAGACATCTTGAGCGACATGACGAGCTCTTCCCGCAACGGGTCTATGGGCGGGTTCGTCACCTGGGCGAAGTGCTGCTTGAAGTAGGAGAAAAGGAGCTGCGGCCTCTCGGAGAGAACCGCGAGCGGGGTGTCGGTACCCATCGAGCCGTCGGGCTCCTTGCCGTTCTGGGCCATGGGGGCGAGGATTATGCGCTGGTCTTCGATGGTGTACCCGAAGGCCCGCTGGCGCTGCAGGAGCGTGGCCGGCTCCGGACGCGAAGAGGCGTCCGGCTCGGGGAGGTCGTTGAGGTGGATCTCCCCCTCATCCAGCCACTCCCGGTAGGGCTGCCGCCCGAAGAGCGGCTTCTTGACGTCCGCGTCGTGCAACAGCTCTTGCCGCACCGTGTCCACGACGAGCATCTTGCCCGGCCGGAGCCGCCACCGCTCCACGACCTCCTCTGCCGGCACCCGCAGCGCCCCGTCCTCTGAGGCCATGATCACACGCCCGTCCTTCGTGACGGAGTAGCGCGCCGGACGCAGGCCGTTGCGGTCCAGCGTCGCGCCGACGAGGCGACCGTCGGTGAAGGCGACCGCCGCCGGCCCGTCCCACGGCTCCATGAGCGCCGAGTGGTACTGGTAGAAGGCGCGGCGATCATCGTCCATCAGGTCGTCGTTCTCCCAGGCCTCCGGGATCATCATGGCGACCGCGTGCGGCAGACTGCGCCCCGCCAGGTGCAACAGTTCGAGGGCGTTATCGAAAGCGGCCGAGTCGCTCTGGCCGGAGGCTATTACGGGTGAGAGCTTCCCGAGGTCGTCCCCGAAAAGCTCCGAGCGCAGCCGGCTCTCGCGGGCGCGCATCCAGTTGATGTTGCCCCTTATGGTGTTGATCTCGCCGTTATGCGCGATAAATCGGTAAGGGTGCGCGAGCTCCCAGGAGCCTAAAGTGTTCGTCGAGAACCGCTCGTGGACCAGGGAGATCGCGCTCGCGAAGTTCCGGTCCCCGAGGTCGGGGTAGAACCGCGCGAGCTGCTGCCCTTTGAGGAGCCCCTTGTAGATGACGGTCCTCGAGGAGAGGCTAACCACGTAGCAGCCCTGCGAGCCTTCGGTCTCCTTGTGCAGCCGGCGACGGATCACGTACAGCTTCCGCTCGAAGTCCATCTCGTCACCGCCGCCCCGGCGTCCCACAAAGAACTGCCGGATGCGCGGCATGACGCTCCTGGCGACCTCCCCGACGGCCTCGGGCTCCACGGGCACCTCCCGGAAGCCCAGAAGCTCCTGGCCCTCCTCGGCGCAGATCTCCGCGAGCAGGCCCGCGCAGTCCACCCCCTCGCCCGACTCGAAGAGCACCCCGACCCCGTAGCCCCCAGCACCCGGAAGCTCGATGCCCAAGGCCGCGCACTCGCGCCGGAAAAACCCGTCAGGGACCTGGGTGAGGATCCCCGCCCCGTCCCCCGTCTCGGGGTCGCTCCCGGTCGTGCCCCGGTGTTCGAGGTTGTGCAGCACCTCCAACCCCTGCTCGACCGTCTCCCGTGTGGGCCGTCCGTCGATGCGCGCTACGAAGCCGAGCCCGCAAGCATCGTGCTCGTACATCGCATCGTAAAGTCCGGCTTTACGGGTCAACGAATCCACTCCTTCGACACCTGGGGTACGGAAGCAACCCACTTTTTACACGAATGGCGAGGGGAGCACAAGGGCGTAACAATCCCGTTGCATACTAGCGCGGTAGAGGGATTGTGGAAAGGCTTTAAGGTTTTGAGGTTCGAGGTCGCCCGCTTCGCGGGCTTCTAGGTTCTAGGGGTGCGCGTTCGCCACCCGGTACCGAGCCCGCACTCCTGGAACCTAAAACCTTGAAGCCCAGAACCTACAAACCGTCGAGTGCGCCGCGGAGCTTCTCCTCTTCCTCCAGAAGCTCCGAGAGCCGGATGCGCAGCTCGGCAGCTTCGGCCTCTACTTCGGCGAGGCGGAGGGTGAGCTCGCGCTCCTTCGCGGCGGCTTCGGGGGTGCGGCCCCTCTGGCGGTAGCGGTCGCGGACGTTCTTCAGGCGGCGGGCCGCCTCCTGGCGGACGCGCTCCCGGTCCGACTTGAACTCCTCGCCGCCCACGTACTCCCGCACGCGCTTGACCTTCGCGTCCGAGAGAAGGTCCGAGATGATCTCCGCCGAGCTCTGCTTGAAATACTTCGCCACCGTTGTCCGTCCTCCTGTCGATACCCCGCTCATTGTAACCCCGGGGGCGAGGCCGTGAAGGCTAGCCGCGGGCGGCCAGCATCACGTCCCGCACGAGGACGCGGCCCCCGGCTCCTGTCCCCTCTATCCCCGAGACGTCTAGCCCGAGCTCATCCGCCTTCTTCCTCGCCGCGGGCGTCGCCGCGGGTCCCGAACCGTCTCGTCCTGGGTCTTCGCGGGGCTCTCCGGGTTCTGTCTCCGTACCGGCGGTGAGCTCGAGTTGTTCCTCATCCTCATCAGATTGTTCCCCGCCGGTATCCCCTTGGGATCTCCTGAAATTCGGGTCGAGGAGTTGGGGGTTCTTATCTATGGCCTGCAGGGCGCGGTCTACGCTGCCGAGGATCCTCTCCAGCTTCACCTTCAGCTGGACCTGGGCCTCGACACCCTTGATGCGCAGCTTCACCTTGTCGACGTATGCATCGACGCCGACGCTGATGTTCAGGAAGCTCGCGAGCTCCGCCCTGGCCGAGATGTGCGCCCTGAGCTCCTCGACCTCGAGGTCCAGCTCCTCGACCTTGAGAACGGGTATGTCGAGGACGACGTCCGTATCTTCGTCCTCGCCCACGGCCTCCGCCCGTACCTCTTCATCTATCCGGTCGTCGGGTTCGCGCTGCGTCACGTCGGTTTTGCACCTCGTCGTCGTCTTTGCGTCTTAGTGCCCCCGCCATCCGGGGCATAAACGCCGTCTACCGTAACCATTCCCATGCCTTCGTGGTCTAGTTTGGGACTGCTGCGGGTAGAAACCGTAGCGGGCCGGAAGGCGCGCGGATACGCGAACCGCTGCCGGAGATCAGAGGGAGAGGAGACCCCGTGGCAGAGGGCGGTCAGCAACAACAGGGCGGGCAACAGCAGCAGGATGGCCAGCAGCAACAGCAGCCGAGCCCGGTGCAGCTCATGGGAAGGGCGCTGACGGACATCCGCAAGGTGCAGAACATGCTGGAGATGCAGAGCCCGGGTCAGACCGAGGCGATCAAGCTGCAACGGGAGGCCGGGGACCTCGTGTGGCAGGTGATCCAGAGCATGCAGCAATCCCAGCAGCAGTCCCAGTAAGCGCTCGCCTCTAGCGGGCGCGATTCTGGGGGCGCAGTCCGGGCCTAGCGGCCGCGGTGGGGTCGGCGCAGCCCCTCCCGGTTGCGCGACGCCCAGGAGTTCATGCCGCCCCGCCACCGGGAGAAGGCGTGATCCGGCCCCGGCCTGGCCCGGCGCTTCTCTCGCACGCTGTCCATCAGGGCGCAGGCGAACAGGAAGAGCTCGTGGTCCCCGCCGGCGTCCGGGTGCAGCCGGGCCAGGAGCAGCCGCCACGAGCGGCGGTCTTGCAAATATCTCTCCCCCCCGGGGAACCCCTCGGACATCCGTACCTCCACGCTTTTCGGTCATTCTAGGCGGCGGGGGGCCGCGCCGTAAACACGCTTCTTGCGGGACCACAACACCTTGGGGAGACGGGGTATCCCTCGTCCAGATGCGGCTCGGAGGGGCGACTGGGGACCCCGAAGCCTTGCTCGTGCCGGGCACCGGGGCCTATCGGCGGGGTTCGTTGCGATCCGGCAAGGTCTTGATCTCCTTGACCCTCTGCTCGAACTCCTCGGCGGAGCTGGAGTTGCCAAGCGCCCAGGCGAGGTCCTTTATGTTCTGCTCGTTCATCCGGACGAAGAGCATGGCCTCCCTGAGTTGCATATCCTCGAAGGCCGCGACCGCCAGCCCCGTCACGTCCATGGGCTCGGGGACGCCGGCTTTCCGGCACATAGCCAGCATCCTGGCCGCCTTGACGAGCTGCTTTTTCTGCTCCTGCATCAGCGTCTCTTTGCTTCCCCCGTTGGCCTGCATAGTACCTCCCAAGCTACTGCCAGGTCCGAAAAGAAGGCGCCCGGCGTCGATAATCCACGCTTCCTGGTTTCCCTAGCTTCAATAAACGTCTCGGGCCAGATCAGGAAGGAGCCTCGCCTCGAGTATGTTGAACGACTCGTCCATAACCTGCTCGAAGGTGTTTCCAAGCTCGTCTTTGGCGACGCTCACCAGCCGTCCCTGCCCATCCACGTACTCGTCCGTGACGGGAAGTTCGGCGACGGTGCCGACCACGTCCTCGTCGATTATGTCCCCGTTCTCATCGTAGGTACTCTCGAAGATCCAACCTGCCTGATCCACGCTGCGCCGGGTGGTCCTGGTAGCGCCCGAGGTCTGGTTTCCGCGAAGCGCGGCCAGCCTCCGGGACAACTCGCTCTCCTCGCCCCTCTCCCTCACATCCTCCACGGCGATCCGAAGCGCCACCTCGGTGACCTCGGATTTGGAAGGTCGGGCGTCCTCCGAGCGCAGCTCTGACCGGACCCACTCCAGTTCGGCGCCGAGTTGCTTGGAGAGGTTGAAGGTGATGCCCACCCGCTCCGGCTTCTCATCCCATGAGACGGCGGCACCGGACGACCCGGGAGACTCCGAGAGAACTTGTTTCTCGCCGGCGGCATCGTAGCTCTCGCTCAAGATGGTCCCCATCAGGTCTTCTGGAACGCTTTTTCTCCTGCCCATGCTCTTGCTCATCCCCCTTCGGCGAGCCGCTGCGCCAGACGCTTGTAATCGGCGGCCCCGTGGCTCCTTCTCGCGTACTCGAAGATGTGCTGCCCGAAGCCCGGAGCTTCCGAGAGCTTCGAGTTGTAGCGCACGACTGGCCATACGGTGTCGGGGAAGTGCCGCTTGAGCTGGTCCAAGATCTCCGCGCTCTTTTTCACCCGGCCGTCGTAGAACGTGGGGATTATCCCCCTAATGAGCAGACCGTCCCGGTAACGCTGCACCTCCTTCACGCGGCTAAGGAAGTCGCCTATCCCTTGCAGCGCCAGCACCTCCATCGAGACCGGGATCAGGATCTCGTCGACGTAAAAGAGGCTGTTGACGTTGAGGACGTCCCACGAGGGCGCCGCGTCCAGCAGCACGAAATCGTAACCTTTGAGGCCGTCGAGTGCTTCGCTTAGCACCAGCTCGGAACGCATATCCCTTCGCGAGATCATGCGCTTCACCCCCGAGAGCGACCCCCCGCCGGAGATCACAAACAGGTTCTCACGAGCCTCTATCTGCACATCGTCGAGTCTGGCATCGCCCTGCACGAGCTCGGCCAACCCCTCACCCGCCTGGATGCCCAAGCTCTTGGTAACCTGCCCCTGGGTGTCGCAATCCACGAGGAGGGTCCGGTGGCCCGCCAGCGCGAGCGCCGCGCCCATGTTCACACAGGTCGTGGTCTTCGCGACCCCTCCCTTCGCGTTGGTAAGGGCTACCTTTCTCAACCGCACCCCGCGTTCACGCCTGGCTTACTGCGGGCTGCGTCTGGCTTCCCGCCATCAGGCAGGCGTGTTCTACGGGTTTTCAACGACGCACGACCGTGAAGGTCCATCTCTTACTGGCCGTACCGCCGAACCGGGTCTTATCGCCTGAGGATTCAGACTCGGCCTCTATCCTCACCTCGTGGGTGCCGGCGGAGAGCGCGTGGCCCACGTAATGGCTCAGCTGGCCGCTGGCCTCGTTGTAGTGAAACCTGCTCTTCTCCGAGCCGTCTAGGTACAGCTTTATGTCCCTCTTGGACAATCCCGCACCCCGGTCTATCACCGTCGCCCGGATGGTGGGGCGGGAGCTGGTGATCCTACCAGTGGGCCCCATGCCGGTTACGGAGAGGCCTCCCGTGAAGGAGCTCGTGGTCTTGCCGCCCTTTGTCCTCGTGACCCTGACCGAGGACCCGCGCGGCCCCCGGTTCCCCCTCCGCCGTCTTCTAGACACGAGATCGGCTCCTTACGTGGTCTCTGACGATGTGCATACCTCCAAGACAGCATAACTTGCCTACCGCACGAATAGAAGCCTTGGGCGCGGGCCGGAACAAGACACGCGTCAGCGCCGCATCCTCTCCTCCGTTCACCGTCAGCTTACGACAAAAGTAAAGCTCTTCCTGGCGTTCTTGCTCCCTTCGGCAGAGCCCGCCACTATCTCAACGGTATGGGCTCCCGAGGGCAGCCTCGAAGGAGTAAAGCTCAAGCTGCCGTTGGTCCGGCGGTATTGGAACGCCGTTACCGCCTCCCCGTCGAGGTACACGTTTATGTCGGATTTGGACAACGTACTAGCACTGTCCGCAACGGTGGCCTGAACCGTGGGCCTGGAGCCGCTGATGTTGCCGACGGGACTCACCGACGTGATGGTAACGCCCCTCGAACCGCCGCGGCTCGCGCCCCCCCTGGCACCGGATCTCGTCCTCGGGTTGGCTCTACCCGAAGTCCTACGCCGTCTCGACCTGCCCACACGCACTCCCTTCTCTACCGGTCGCGCCAGATGTCTCGTATCTCATTCCTACTAACCGGAACCCCGGCCTGCCTCCGCTCGGCGTCGAGAGGGTGCTCTGGTAGCCCCGAAAGCTCCTTGGCCCACCGAGCCAGTCCCCGCGCCAAACGCGGAGCCGCATTCCAGGGAATGTCCGGATGCGGCTCCGCATACTTCACCTGGGAGGTGTTTTCACTATCAGGATCAGGAACCCCGATCACGCCCCGTGAGCGGATCCGTCACGCCGCCCAGCAGGCCCTTGTCCTTGACCTTCTGCCGGTCGCGCTCCCTCTCCGCCTGCTCGGCCTCCTTCTTCGCCCGGCTCGTCCTCTCCCTCTGAGCCACCTCCTCCTCGGCGTTGGCCTTGCGCTGCTGCGCCCTACCTTCCTCCTTTACCGCCTCGTCGCCGCTCAACGCGCCCCAGGCTTCTTTTGCTTTGCCTTTCGTCCTGTCTGCCACGGCTCCTCCTTCCCTTCGCTAGCCCCGTGAGGCCCACGATTACTGGTTCGAAGCGCCGATCACGTCCCGGACCGTGATGCGGCCCTCAGCCCCGGTCCCCTGAACCTGACTGAGGTCCACGCCGAGATCCTGGGCCTTCTGCTGCGCGGCCTGCGTGGCATTCGGCTGCTGCTGGCCTCCCTGCTGCTGGCCTCCCTGCTGCTGGCCTCCCTGCTGCTGGCCTCCCTGCTGCTGGCCTCCGCCCTGCTGGGCGGCCTGGCCGGCAGCTTGCTGGGCCTGACCCGCGACCTGCCCGGCCTGGTCGGTAGCCTGGCCTGCGGCTTGCTGGGCCTGGCCCGCGGCCTGGCCCGCGGTGTCCTGCGCCTGCTGGGCGGCACCGCCGGCGGCCTCCTGCGCCTGGCCGGCCACCTGGCCGGCCTGGTCGGTGGCCTGGCCGGCCGCATCCTGGGCCTGCTGCGTGGCCTGACCCGCGGTGTCCTGCGCCTGCTGGGCGGCACCGCCGGCGGCCTCCTGCGCCTGGCCCGCGACCTGGCCTACCTGATCGGTGACCCCACCAAGAGGTCCACCATCCTGCTGCTGGTCGCCCTGCTGACCACCACCGGTGACACCTCCCACGGCCTCCTGCGCCTGACCCGCGACCTGCCCGGCCTGGTCGGTGGCCTGGCCGGCCACGTCCTGGGCCTGCTGCGTGGCCTGGCCCGCGGCGTCCTGGGCTTGCCCCGCCACCTGGCCTGCCTGCTCGGTAGCTTGCCCGGCCACCTGCCCGGCCTGGTCGGTGGCTTGGCCGGCGGCCTCCTGGGCCTGGCCCGCTGCCTGCCCTGCGGTGTCCTGGGCCTGCTGCGCCGCGCCCTGTGTGAACTCCGTGATCTTCTGTTGCGTTTCCTGGGCCGCCTCGTTTACCTGATCCTGGATACCCTGTTCCTGGGCCGACTGGTCAATGGAGCCCTCGAGCTCATAGTAGTAGTCGACCATCTCTTGCACCTGGGCCTTGGCGTCGCCCTCGGGGAGCTGCTCGGCGTACTGCTCGAGTTGCTCGCGGTAGTTCTGGATCTGGCTCTTCAGGCTGCCGATGGACTGCGCGTAGAAGTCCCCCGCGCTCTGCTGGGACTGCTGCTGGATCTGCTGTTGAAGGTTCAAGCCCTGGGTCATGCTGTGTCCTTCCCTCGTTCGTCGTGTTGTTTGTGGTGGGGACGGTCGGAGCCATCCCCACCGATAAACGCGCTATCTACTAGAGGCCGCCGCCGAGCAACCCACCTCCGCCGCCGTCGTCGTCGTCCCCTCCGACAACGGGCAGGCCTTCGGTCACGCCGCCGACGGTGTCCTGCACCTGCTCGACCGGGCCACCACCGCCTTCGCCACCCCCGGTGAGGCCGCCCACGGTGTCCTGCACCTGCTCGACCGGGCCGCCGCCGCCTTCGTCCCCTCCGACAACGGGCAGGCCTTCGGTCACGCCGCCGACGGTGTCCTGCACCTGCTCGACGGGTCCGCCACCACCGCCTCCTTCTTGCCCTCCCTGGCCTTGCTGGGCTTCGCCTTGCTGGGCTTCGCCTCCCTGGGGAGCTTCGCCGCCCTGGCCACCTTCACCCGGCCCGTAGTACTCCTCGGAGTCGCCGGACTCCACGGTGGTCGTCGTGCTCTCCTGGGGCGGGAGGAGGTCCAGGCTGAGAAGGCCGCCGCCCAGAAGCCCCTCCTCGCCCTTGCTCTCCTCGACCGTCGTCGTGTTGCTGTCCGAGCTCGAGGAGTCTTCGACGGGCTGCTCCTCAGGCTCGCCACCCTCGGCCGGAACCTGGTTCATCAGGTTCCCCTGCTGGTCGTAGACGGAGTCCATCAGGTTCCCCTGCTCGTCCGGGGCGCGCTGGACGGTAACGGTGTTGCCCTGCTCGTCCTGGCCCTGCAGAACCGTGTTGCCCTGCTCGTCGGTGGTCGGCTCGCCTACCGGCTCGTAGCCCTCCGGCAGGTTCTCGGTTATGTCCTGGGTTTCGTCCTCTTCTTGCTCGCCTTCTTCTTGCTCGCCCCCTTCTTCCTCCTCTTCCGGCACGACCTCGTCCATCAGGTTGCCCTGCTGGTCGTAGATGGAGTCCACGACGTTGCCCTGATCATCCTCTGTGCGCTGGACGACGACGGTGTTGCCCTGCTCGTCCTGGCCCTGCAGAACCGTGTTGCCCTGCTGGTCGGTGAACGGTTGTCCCAGCGCCTGGTAGCCCTCCGGCAGGCTCTCGGCCATCTCGCTGGCCGTGTCCTGCGCCTGATCCGCGGCGTCCTGGGCCTGACCCGCCGCGTCGCCCGCGGCCTCTTGGGCCTGATCCGCGACCTGCCCGGCCTGCTCGGTGGCCTGACCGGCGACCTGCTGGGCCTGGTCTGCGGCGCCACCCGCGGCGTCTTGCGCACCCTCTACGGCCTGCCCGGCCTGATCGGTGGCCTGGCCCGCGGCGTCCTGCGCCTGCTGGGCGGCTCCCCCGGCGGCCTCCTGCGCCTGGTCGCCGACATCACCAGCCATTTCCTGCGCCTGGTCGGCGGCTTGATCGGTGGGCTCTTGGCCCTGGCCCGCCGCCTGGTCGGCGTTCTGCCTGGCCTGCTGGGCCGACTCCTCCAACGAGTCCTGCACACCCGCGTCTTGGGCAGCCTGGTCTATGGTGCCTTCGAACTGGGCGTAGGAGTCGGTCATCTGCTGGATCTGGGCCTGCGACTCTTCGGGAAGCTGCTGCATAAAGCTCTGGAGCTGGGCGTTGTCGCTCTGCATCTGGCCCTTGATCCTGCCCATGGACTGAGCGAAGAAGTCCTGGGCCTGCTGCAGGTACTGCTGATCCTGCGTCTGCTGCTGAGCATTCTGCGTCTGCTCGCTCACTCTTTCTCCTTTTTGGTCTCGGTCTCTCGTTGTCCGGCGCTCTGTCTTCGACGTTCCTGGTTTGCGTTTCCCCCCTCTTTGTCGGGACCGTTCGATGTGTCGGGGCCGCTACCGGCTACCTCGCTGGCGATGCGCAACCGGACTCCAGCGTTGCGATAGACGACGCCTTCCCGCACCTCATGCGGCAGGTTCTCGCGCCTGCTTCCCCAGACGGAGTTGCGCTCGGTGTTCCCCCGAAAACGCACCTCCGGGTCCGGCACCTCCTCGAAGTACAACTCACGCATCTTCACGTTCGCGCTGAGCGCGATGTCCGGGGCCCGTGGATCTCCTGTTCCCTCCTTTTTCATGCTTTCAAGAGCCCACCACGTCCCTTATGGTTATGAGCCCGCCGGAGCCCGTGCCCTGGATCGTGGAGAGATCCACTCCCATCTCTTCCGCTCTGCGCCTGGCGGCGTTGGTGGCCTTGGGCTCCTCGGCCTCGTCTCCCTCGGTGTCCTGACCGGCGGCGTTCAGCGCCTGCTCCGGCACGTAGCCCACGGTCTCCTGTGCCTGGCCCGCCGCGTCGCCAACGGTACCCTGGGCTTGGTCAGCGACCTGACCGGCTTGGTCCGTTGCCTGGCCTGCCACCTGCTGCGCCTGGTCCGTCGCCTGGCCCACGGTGTCCTGGGCCTGTCCGGCCACCTGCCCTACCTGGTCGGTCACGCCTCCTAAGGGGCCACCTCCCTGACCGTCGCCGGTGAGACCGTCTACGGTCTCTTGCACCTGCCCGGCGGCCTGCCCGGCCTGCTCGGTGGCCTGCCCGGCCGTGTCCTGCGCCTGGCCGGCGGCCTGTCCAGCAACGTCCTGGGCCTGCTGTGCGGCCCCGCCGGCGGCGCCCTGAGCCTGGCCGGCCACTTGCCCGACCTGATCTGTGACCTGCCCGGCCTGCTCGGTGGCCTGACCGGCGACCTGCTGGACCTGGTCTGCGGCGCCACCCGCGGCGTCTTGCGCGCCCTCCACGGCCTGCCCGGCCTGTTGCTGGACCTGGTCAGCCGCCTCTCCGGCGGCTCCGTTCTCCGACTCTTCTTCGCTTTCCATCGCCTCGGCCGCCTCTACCACGTCGCTGACGATGATCCGTCCCTCGGCGCCCGTGCCCTCGACCTGCGTGAGGTCTACGCCACGCTCCTTTGCCTCGCGGCGGGCCGCGTCAGTGGCCTCGATCTCCCCCTGGCGTCTGATTTTGTCCGTGTCCAGGTTGGCGACGTTCTCCTGCGCATCGTTGATGGCCTCTTCCATGGCCGAGTAGTTGTCCATCAACTCCTGGAATAACATCTGGAAGGCCTCTTCCCTTCCTCCCGGAATCTGATCCGGCAGGCCTTCCAACGCGGCGCGGTTCTCCTGTATGTCTTGCTTGAGAGCCTCAGCCGAGTCATCGAAGTAGCCCTGGGCCAGGTTCATCGTCCGTTTCTGGACCTCCTGCCTGGACTCCTGGATGCCCTGGTTCAGCCTCTCCAGCGCCTCCGTCTGTTTGTCTGTCACCTAATTCTCCTCTCCACCTGGTCTTCTCAACCTTGTTCCCCGCTTAGACAACCCTTATACCGACCGTGTTCCCTTCGTCATCGAACACCCGCTCTATGGCATTCCCCGCCTCGTCCCTCACCCGACTCACGACCCGACCCTCGTCGTCCACGTACTCTTCTTCCACGGGCAGGCTGCCGACGTTGCCGACCAACTCTTCGCTCACTATCTCGCCGTCTTCGTTCAGGGTGATCTCGATGATGTCCCCGGTCTGATCCACCGCGCGCTGCACGGTTTGGTGCCCTCCGTTGGCGTTCTCGTCGATCCCGCCACCGGGCTGGTCCCCGTTGGCGGTCTGAACCCCAGCATCTCCCCCGGACCGCGCAGCCTCTCCGGCAACGTCTTGCACCTCCTGGGTCGGGTTTTCGGCGGTCTCCTGGGCCTGCACCATGTCGTTCTGCGTTTGGTCGGCCGCGACGTCCTGCGCCCCTTGCGCGGCCTGACCGTCTTGATCGGGCACCCGGTCCTCTACGTCCTGCGCTCCTCCCTGCGCGGCCTGACCGACCTCCCCTGTTGCCTGCTCCGGCACGCCACCGACCTCATCCGCGGCCTGGTCAGCCACGCCTCCGGCCTGATCCGTAGCCTGCCCAGCGGCATCCTGAACACCCTGCGCCGTGTCGCCCGCGCCCTCGGCCACCTGTCCCGCCGTATCTCCAACGCCCTGGGCCGCCTCGCCCGCGCCCTCGGCAGCCTGTCCAATCCCTCCTCCAGCTTCTTGAGCCGCCTGTCCGGCGCCCTGCCCCGCCGCTTGCGCGGCCTGCCCCGCGCCCTCGCCTACCTGCTCCGTAGCCTGCCCGGCGCTCTCGGCGGCCTCGCCAGCACCCTCGCCTACTTCCTGGGCGGCCTGCCCGGCTCCTTCACCGACTTCGCTTGCGGCCTGTCCGGCTCCCTGGCCAACCTCGCCTGCGGCCTGACCCGCGCCTTCGCCGACCTGCTGCGTGGCCGCCCCGGCGCCCTCACCAACATCCTCCACAGCCGACTGGGCGCCTTCGCCAACATCCTCGACGGCCTCGCCTGTGCTTTCGACGGCCTCGCCAGCACCTTCGCCCACGTCTTCGACTGCTTGTCCGGTGCTCTCAACAGCTTCTCCTGCGCCTTCACCGACGTCCTCTACGGCAGAACCAGCTCCCGAGCCGACGTCCTCGACGGCAGAGCCTGCCCCGGAACCCACGTCTTCGACGGCAGAGCCCGCGCCCTGACCAACCTCCTCCACCGCGGCGCCGGTCCCCGCGCCAACGTCTTCGACAGCGGAGCCCGCCCCAGAACCCACATCTTCGACGGCAGAGCCTGCTCCGGCGCCCACGTCTTCCACGGCAGAACCAGCTCCCGAGCCGACGTCCTCGACGGCAGAGCCCGCCCCAGATCCGATATCCGCGACGGCCTGGTTGGCCCCTTCGCCCACCAATCTACCGGCACCTTCACCGACGTCCTCCACAGCGGAACCAGCACCCGAACCGATGTCGGCGACGGCTTGGTTGGCCCCCTCACCAACCAGGTCTCCGGCACCTGATCCAATATCCTCCACCGCCGAATTGACACCTTCGCCCACCAGGTCGCCGGCGCCCGAGCCTATATCCTCCACCGCCGAGTTGAGGCCCTCGCCGACCAGGTCTCCGGCACCCGAACCGATGTCCTCGACGGCGGAGTTGAGGCCCTCGCCCACGAGCTCGCCAGCCCCCTCGCCCACGTCTTCCAGGGCAGAGCCCGCGCCCGAGCCGACGTCCTCGACAGCCGAGCCCACGCTCTCGACGAGCTTCTCTATGATCTGGGGGTTGCGGTCGATGGTGGTAAGCACCCGGTCGAGGATGGCGGTGACGTTGTCCAACCGAACCTTCAGAAGGGCTTGGGCCTCCACCCCGGTGATAACGAGCTTTACCCGGCCGAGGTAAAGGTCGACGCCTACGGAGAGCTCCACCAGGTCGAGCACCTTGGCAAAGAGGTTCACCTTGGCGCGCAGGTCGTTGAGCTCGAAGTTGATCTCATCCACCTTCACGACCGGCACGTCGAGCAGGACGTCGGGGATCTTGCCGTTCATGACGGCATCGTCATCGTCGTACTCAAGAACGTAGTCCGCGTACGCCTTCTCGGGGATGGTCTGATCGCCGGGTATGTTGTTCGCGAACCGGTACTCTTCGGTCTTCTGGACCGAGGTGCGCGGGTCGTTCTTCCTAACCGGAGCGTTGTCCTCTATGTCTTCGTAGCTGTAGGGTTGCCGTTGCTGGCCCTGCTGGGACTGGGCATCGTCTGGCTGATCCTCTTGTTCCTGCTGCGCGTCTTGCTGGGACTCCGTCACCTGATTGGAGCTTTCCGATGCCACCCGAGGACCCCCTGTCGCTCATTCGAGACCGCCTAACGATCATTGTGCCATCCCGCACACGACCGCAAACCTTCAGGTGATCCAAGACCCAGCCTGCTACGTGTGGTTTATTGTGCTTTCCGAAGAGTTGGACGCCCGGGGATCCTCTTTGGTTACGGTTCGGGAAGGTTTTATCGACGGCGGCGCCGCGTCGGCCCGTGGGGGAGTCCCGCGAAACGGCCCTAGACGAACTTCTTGTAGACGCCTATGTTCGAGGTGTCGCGCACGCCGAGGGCTTCTTTCAGATTGCCCAGGGTGGCGCCCCGGCGGAGCAGCCGGATGGCGAAGGTGTGGCGCAGGACCATGGGCGAGACGCGCCACATGCCGACCGCTTCACACCTCTTCCAGATGGCGTTCTGGAGCGATTTGGAGGTCGTGACGGGCCTGGCCGCCCGACCGACGATAAGCTCCGGCGTCTCGTCGGCGCGCATCGACAGGTAACGCCTGACGGCTTCGATCGTTTCGGCGGAGAGGCGGCGGGCGCGGGGGGCGAGGTGGGAGCCCGGGCCACCGAGCTGGACCTGGGCGGCCGCAAGATCCACGTCGCTTTTGAGGAGGCCCCGGATCTCCCCCACCGTCACCCCCGAATCGAGCATGAGCCTGATGACCGCGGCATCCCGCGCCGCATCGAGGGTGTCGGTCGGGAAAGAGAGGAGTTGCTCGGCCTCCTCGTCCTCCAGAGAGACGATCTGCTGGTCCAGCGGCTGGTGCATGGGCTCGATGGGATCGAAGTCCAATTGCGCGTCCGAGGTGGTCCGCGCCCAGTCCAGAAAGCGCCTGACCGCCGCGTCCTTGCGGTAGACGGTGAAGCGCTTGCGGTCACCCCCGAGCAGGTGGTTGCGGAACTCCATCACCGTCCCGACGCCGATGTCCTCGGCCTCCTCCACGCCCCGCTCGTCGAGGAAGCGGGCGAACTCGCGCAGGTCGGCCACGTAGAACTCCGCCGTCCGGGGGCTCGTGCCCGGGTCGTCCCGGAGGTCGGCGGCGAAGTCTTCGATCAGGTCCTCTATCTTCATGGGACCCATTCTAACGGGAAAACCGGGCCTGCTGTTATACTCCCGAAGGGTGTCCGGCGGCCGAAAAACAGGGTTCTTCGTGGCCTCCCTGGCGGTGCTCTGCCTCCTGTCCCTGCCCATCTGGCCCGAGAGGGAGGCGGCGTCGGTCGAGCTCCGCACCCAGGAGGTAAGGAATACCGGAGCCCTACTCGGCGAAGGGACCAGGAACCCGGAGACTACCCCAGCGGCCGCGTCGGCCCCACCAGAATCTCCCACCCCCAAGAACATGACGCTCACGGTGCCGAAGCTCGGCCTGAAGGACGTCGCGGTGCCGACGGGCTTCCGGCAGGCGGAGCTCGACCGGGAGGGCTTGCTGCGCATGAAGGAGAGCGGCCTGCCGTGGGAGGAAGGGTCCAACACCTTTATAGCCGGTCACGCCTTGGGCTTCCCCTCGACCCGCGTGCCCCGCGCCTTCCACGACCTCGGCACGCTAGCACCAGGGGATGAGATCTTCTTGAAGTCGGCCGACGGACGCCGGTACGCCTTCGAGGTCTACGACCATATGACCGTCGAGCCAGACGATACCTGGGTGACCTACCCCGTCGAGGGCAAGACCGTCGTCTCGCTCCAGACCTGCACCCCGATCCCAACCTTCGAGAACCGCCTCATCGTGCGCGGGGAGCTTGTCTCTTAGAGGGCGCGTGAGACCGGGGACGCCCAGCGGGCGCCGGAACGCCAGATCCTTACCCGCTGTCCTCAGGGCGAAGGGCGGCGGAGCAGCGCCGAAGCAACGCGAGGAGGTTCGACCTTTCGCCTCCGGAAAGCCCGGATAACATGCGCTCTTCTACGGCGTCCACGAGCTCCGCGCACTCCCGGCGGAGCCGCTCGCCCTCTTCGGTCAGGTAAGCTTGGAGCACCCGGCCATGCTCGGGATGAGCCCGCCGCTCGACGAGCCCGGCGGCCTCTAACCTGACCAGGATCTGGTTCATCGTCTGCGGCGTGACGAAAGAACGCCGGGTCAGGCCGGCGTTAGAGAGCCCCGGCTCTTCGGCGAGCACGCTCAAGGCGGCATACTGCGGCGTGGTTACGCCAAGCTCCTTGAGCTCCCCATCCATGTTGAGCCTCAGGTCATGCTGTACCTTCTTGAGCTCGTAGCCGACACTGCCCTCCAGCCGCCCCGATTCTCGCGCGATCTCTGACGAAGATTCCATAGATACCTCTTGAATATTATCAGTACCCTTATATATTATAAATACACTGATAGTTTAGCGGAAGGAGAGGGATATGGCGAGGGTCACGGGACCTGACTTCGTGGCGCTTCAAGTGCGCGACCTCGAGGCGTCGGGGCGGTTCTACGAGGAGAGGTTGGGGTTGGAGAGGGCGCGGCAGAGCCCGCCGAACGCGGTGGTGTTCCGCACCGATTCGATACCGTTCGCGGTGCGGGCGCCGGCGGTTGACCTCGATGCGGTAGAGAGGTTGGGTTGGGGGGTGGCATTGTGGCTCAAGTGCGACGACGCGGGGGAGCTCTGCGAGGCGTTGCGCGAAGCCGGGGTCGAGATCGCCCAGGAGCCGTTCGACGGTCCGTTCGGGAGAACCTTCTCGCTCATCGACCCGGACGGCTACGTGGTCACGGTACACGATGGTAGTTGAGGCGGTGGCGGGTACCGGCCGGCTCGAGCTCGAGCCTGTAGAACCGTACTAGATCCTGGCGACGGTGAGGGTTTAGGGCTTCGGCCTGCGGCTTCGCGTTGGGCTATGGGTTAGCGGGCTTTCTGGCGACGATCTCCCACAACGTCTTCTTGTCGCCGTAACGGCTTGTCGTCCTTTCGCCCGCGTCTTCTATCTTCCAGCCTGCAGAGAACAGCCTGTACACGTCGCCGCGGTCGAAGAGGCGCTTGGGAGAGTCGTTGACGAGGTAGAAGTTCGGCTCGATCTCCTCCTTGCGCGCGGCGGTGTAGCGGGCGTCGTTCGTGGAGTTGAGACGTGCCAGGAGATATCCGCCGGGAACGAGGCACCGCCGGACGTCATCGAGGATCTTCACGGTCTCTGGCCAGGGGAAGTAGTGCAGGGACAGGCTGCCGACGATGGTGCCAAAGTGCGCGTCCGGGAACGGTAAGTCCCGGGTAAGGTCTACAAGTTTCGTCTCGGTCTGCGGCGCCAGCCGTCCGGTGAGCTCCAGCGCCTTCTCCGAGAAGTCCGCGGCGACGACCTCAAAGCCCCATCGCGAGAGGAAGTGGGTATCCTCCCCGGCGCCGCAGCCGAGGTCGAGTACGGGCGCGTCGCGGTTCGCCTCGAGGAGGCTCCGCCAGCGTTCCAGCCAGGCGTCTTCGCCGCCGGGAGCCGTGCCTAGCCGGGAGAAGACCCGGTCCCATTCCTCCCTGATGTCCGCGGACACCTCCCGCTACCTCCCCTGGCTGGTTCCCGCCCCATCCGGTGGCCGTCCGCCTCCCGACGCTT
This sequence comes from uncultured Rubrobacteraceae bacterium, assembly GCA_902805975.1. Classification (GTDB taxonomy): domain Bacteria; phylum Actinomycetota; class Rubrobacteria; order Rubrobacterales; family Rubrobacteraceae; genus Rubrobacter_D. The sequence goes on from CADCUT010000002.1 coordinate 50,104, forward strand.
CCCGGCGCTTCCAGTCGGCCTTCGTGATCGCGTACTCGACGTCCCCATGCTCGTCGCCCTCTATCGACCACGGCCATTCCTGGTGAAACGTCCGCACGTGCGTCAGTCCCGCCTTCTCCATCACGCGGCGGGAGGCGGCGTTGACGACCATCGTCTGGGCCATCACGCGCCGCACGCCGAGCTCGGTGAAGCCCTTGCGGATCAGGGCGCGCGACCCTTCCGTGGCGTAGCCCTTGCCCCAGGCGGAGCGGCGCAGCCGGTAGCCGAGCTCCGCTTCCTCAGGGCCATGCCCGTCAGGCGGGTAGAACTCGAACCATCCCAGGAACCCGCCGGTCGGCCTCTCGACCGCCGCCCAGACGCCGAACCCCTCGAAGCGCTCGTAGGCGCGGAGGAGTCGGGGCAGGGTCTCGTCCCGGATCCTGTCGCGGGGCGTCGGCTCGCCCCCGGTCACGAACCGCATGACCTGCGGGTCGCCGTCGAGGGCGTAGAGGTGGTCCACGTCGGCTTCGTCGAACCGTCGCAGAACCATCCGTTCGGTCTGTAAGAACACCCTAATAGTCCGGTCCTTCCCGGTCCAGCGGGGCGTCCTCCGGGGCTCCTCTAGCGTGTCTTTCGCCGGGAGTGGCGTTCAATGGCGTCGTGGGCGGCGTTGATCTCGGCGGTCACCCTCTCGGCGCGGGCGCGCTTGTCCGGGTCCGAGAACCTGTCCGGGTGGAACTTCTTGACGAGATCCCTGCGCTTGCGGTCCACCTCGTCCATCGGCACCCCTGGCACGAGGCCGAGCCTATCGTAGGCTGAGAGCACGTTCGGGGGGTACTTCAGAGGGGCGAAGGTTCCGGAGGAGGCCCACCCGGAAGTGCGGTTCCCGAAGCTCTGCCGCTCGCCGCCCCCGGACGTCGTGCCGGAGGAGCCCCCGCCTTCAGCGCGGCGGCGTTCTTCGGCGCGGCGCAACTCTTCCTGCGCGCCGCGGAGGGCGGCCTCGAAGGCGCCCCTGAGGGTCTCGCTGCGCTCGCGGCCGGTACGGAGTCGCTCCCGGACGCGCTCGTCCTCCCCGAGGGTCGAGAGAAAGCCGCTGGCCAGGCGCCCGAGGCGGCGCGGGATGCTCACTGTTTGCTATCGTCCCTGGTGTTCCAGTACTCCTCGGAGTCCGAGAGCGGGCCCGGCTGCCGCAAGACCTGCGTGTCGTCCTCGCCGGCCCCGTTGATGACCTGGGTATCCTCGCCAGCGTCGCGGATCACCTGCGTCTCGTCGCCCGCCGTGTCGCCGCCCGAGGTCGTCTCTTCAGAGGGTTGTTCGGGCTCTTCGCCCGCGCCCTCTTGGGGGAGGCCGAAGAAGCCGCGCACCATGTCGATGTCCTCGAGGCCCGACTCTGCCGCGTCGATCTTGCGCTCCTGTTCGGCCACACCCGAGTTGCGGGCCTCACGGGCCTTGCGGATCTGGTCTTCGAGGTTCCGGATCACGTCTTCCGTGTCGTCCTTGAGCTTGCGAATGCGGTTCTCGCTGAGGTCTATCTCGGACTCGAGCCTGGCCTCGCGCGCCCTGGTCGAGGAGTCGAGCTCGTTTATGTCGATGCCCGCCGCCTCCAGCGTCTGGCGCACGATGCGGACCGCCGCCGGACGCGGCACCTCGGGGGGAAGGTTCTTTATGACCTCCGCCGCCCGCTCCACCGTGAAGGCCCGCGAGTGGGGGCTGGTCTCTCGTTCGTCCTGACCGTCCGCGCCTATCTCCGCGCGGGAGTAGACCGAGGTCCCCTCGTTCGCCTCCTGCTCCCTGAACATCCGGGTGAAAAAGTTCTGCCGGTTCGTGCTGCGATCCTCGCTCATCTGGCCGCCATCCTCTCCGTAGCGGGCAACGACTCCACGCTTCTTGTGACCTCGTCCAGGCCGCGCCGGAAGTAGGCGACCCTCTCCTTTAGCTGCTGCAATCCGGGGTCTAAAGAGCCGGGTGCCAACCTGTTGTCCACCGCGAGCAGCTCGCCGCGCAGGTTGCCGAGCAGGCTCTCGGCGCTCTCCAGCTGGGCGTTGATCATGCTGATGCCGTCCAGTATGTCGCCGTACCCGTCGAGCTCTCCCCGCCTGCCCTCGAGCGCCGCCTCGAACGGCGCCCGCAGCGGCGAGTCCTCGGGAAGCCGGGCGAGGTCTCTCTCGAGGCCCTTGATGCGGCCTGCGATCCCACGCCGATCCACGCTCTCCAGATGCCGCCGCAAGAGCGCCCGCCGGCGCGCGAGCCTCGCCGCGTCCCCGACCTCCCCGACGATGGTGAAGATGTCCTCGTCGAGCAGCGGCCTGTACGCCTCGGGCAAGAGCTCCCAGCTATCAAGGATCCCGGCCTGCAGCGCCGCGAGACGCTTGGTCTGGGGTGCTGCCAGGCGGTCTTCGCGGGCCACCCGCCCGAGCTCCTTCACGTTCTCCCGCACCTGACGCGAGAGCTCCCGGCGCTGGTTGCCCCGCCGGTCAAGGAGACGCTTTCCCGAGAATACAGCGCCCGCGCCGAAGAGGCCGGCGAGCAGGTAGCTCGGGTCAGAGCCCGTCGCGGCCAGCGCCGCGAGGCCCGAGAACGACCCGAAGGGGACGAGCCTGACGAGGTGGCGTGAGAGGCCGCTAGGCACGGGGGCCTTCCTCCGGCCCCTCGGGGTCGGCTGGCGCCCCCTCGGGGGCAGCTATCTGCTCGGGCTCGCGCAGGCCCATCTCTATCTCCATCATCTCCAGCTCGCGCTCGGCGTCGAGGCGCTTGATGTCTATCTCGGCGGCGGCGATCTGGCGCTCCGTCTCGCTGGTGCCGAGCTCGCCGACGGCCTCGGCCTCGTAGGAGGCCTGGCGGATGGACTGGCGGGCCTTCTCCAGGTCACGCGAAGAGTCGGAGAGGGAGATCTGGGCGCGGGCGTCGTTGGCGGTGCGCAGCGCGCGGGCGCGCTGGTGCTCCTCCATGAGGGCGGCCCGCTCGCGCGCGACGTCGTTGTAGCGGCGCTCCTGGTCGCGGAAGGCCCGCTCCATCTCCTGGCTGTTCTTGCGCGCCTCCTCCAGCCGGGCCTCTATGTCCACGAGCTGGGTCTGGGCCTCCTGCTTCTGCTGGACCACCTCGACTGCGGCGTCGCGCTGGCCGCGGGAGGCGAGCTCGCGGGCCTGGCGCTCCTTGACGGCGAGAACCTTCTGCTTGCCCGCGGCGTCGTTGGCGAGCATCTTCTCGTAGGCCATAGTGCGGGCCGCGGCCACCTGGAGCTTCTTGAGGTTCTCGAGCTCGTCCTGAACGGCGTTCTCGAGCAGTATCTCGGGGTTGCGCTGCTCGACCCCCGAGAGAAACTTCCCGAAAAAGCCGCGGATCGCCCTGGTTAATCTTCCCATCTGTTCCGGCCACCCCCGGCTGTTGTCGGCCCTGCAAAATCGCTCTGAATTATATCATCGGTACGGACGGCCCCGAAAAGAGTTTCGGGGCCGCTGGCATGGCGCTTCGCGCCTCTCAGCACGCTACGCCCTGACGGGCTCCGCTTCCAGCATCCCTCCGGCCTGACGGCCACCGGCTTTCAGCGCGCTCCGGCCCGCTTCGCAAGCCTCGCTTTCAGCTTCGGCCACCCACGGGTCCTTAGGGGTTCGATGTCCCGCCGCGCGGATGGCTCGTGTCCCGCGCGGACGGCTCTCGGTTCCACCGGGCAGCATCACGCCTACGCCCCGAACCACCCCCACCAAGAAGCCTAAAGCGGCCGAAGGGAGCGTGCTGACAAGCGGAGGAGAGCGCGTGCTGGCGGCTCTATCGGGCTGCCCTGTAGCGGCCCTCCTGGGCATCCCTGCCGGCCATCACGATGGCGCTCGGGCCCTCGACCTCGAAGGAGGCTTCGAGGGCGCGGCCGGCGGCGAGCAGCAGGTCCTCTGCCGAGCGGGCGTCGCGGGGGTAGATGGCGGCCCCGGCCCGCGTCTCTTCGGCGCCCAGGGAGCTCGCGGCGGCCAGGGCCCTGCGGGCGGCGCTCTCGGCGCCCCCGTCGTCCACCCCGCCAACGACCAGGCCGAAGAGGTAGCCGTCCTCCAAGGGGAAGGGCTCCCCGATACGGGCGTCCACGCGGTCGAGGAGCAGGTCCACGTCCCTCACCTCGCCCGGGTCCACCAGGATCACGGCGACCGGCACGCCCCTGCGCGAGGAGATCTCCCCCTCAACCCGCTCCAGAAGCACCGCCCCCTCGTCCTCCATCGCCTCTTCCGAGCCGTCTGCGGAACCGACGATCCCCCGCGAGGCGTAGGTTAGAAAGAGCCCCGTAAGCCCCAGAGCGCCGAGCCGGTAGAAGACGGAGGAGGAGATCTCCTCGCCCGTCCCGGACTCAAGAAGGCCCGGCAGCATCGCCAGCGCGTAGAAAAAGAGGGTGGCGACCAGGACCGCGAGCACGACCCGCCAGGCCCCGTGCAACGCCGCGGCCAGAAGCAGCGGGAAGAACATCACGTAGAGCTCGCTCGAAGGCCCGCCGGTAAAGAAAACCATCATCGCCGTAACGGCCGCGTAGAGCGCGTAGACGCCCCCGCAGAACCCGAGGGTGAACTGCCGCGCCGGCAGTAACGGCACCACGACCCCGGCAACCACGATCCCGACAGAGGCCGCGAGGTAGAGCAGGATAAACGAGACCGGCGGATCGTAGGACGAGGCGTGAACCAGCAGAAGCGAGATCGCCGCAAGCACCACGTACAACAGCGAAAAGGCCTTCAGGCCCCGCGCGTTTCCCGGATAACCCATTCCGTCTCCCACGCCGAAGTATCATACGCACATGCACCCGACCCCGCCACCGGAGGACGAACCATGGACAGCGAGGAACACCGCGCGAGCAACCCGTTCACCGCGTTGGAGGGATACGAAGTCCTAGACGCCTCGGGCGCCGGCGTCGGCCGGGTAGAGGACACCGTCTACGACGCCGTCAGCAACGTCCTCAAGTACATCGTCGTAGATGGTCGCCCGATCCCCGCGGACAACGTGGACGTGGACGCCGAAACCGAAAAAGTTACAGTCCCCCACGAACGGTCAACGATAGAGACCGCCCCCGAGATGCAAGACCTCTCGGGCGCCTTCGACGACGCCGTGCGCGAGCACTACGGGGAGACGATCTAGGCGCCCCGTACGAGCTTCTTCGGTCTCCGGCGCGGAGGCTACCCGAACCTCTGTGGATGACCTGAACCGCCAGTCGAGGAGAGCCACTCTCCAAACTTCTTGCTGGGGTCGAGTTCTCCGAACTCCGGGCGTGGGGTTTCTAAGAAGTTCGCCGAGCAAGATCCGAAACTAACCCATTTGGGGGATGCGCCATCCTCTGTCCGGCTTCTAGGATACATTTGCTACGTATGCGGGGGCGGGGGCGCTCTTCCCGTCCCAACCTAGGAGAGGGAGCACGGCATTCCGAGGACGTCGGGCATGCGAGGGGTGGTCAACGATCGCTACACCGTCCTGCGGGCGCTCGGCAGCGGGGGCTTCGGCGAGGTCTTCCTGGCCCGCGACGAGGTCCTGGGCCGGGAGGTCGCGCTGAAGGTGCTCCATCGCCGATGCGCCGACGACGGGGGGGGCATCGAACGCTTCGGGAGGGAGGCGCGCAGCGCCGCCTCGCTTTCCCATCCGAACGTCGTGGCCGTTCACGACTTCGGGCAGGACCCCGTGGACGGTGCCCCGTACATTGTCATGGAGTATGTGCCGGGTGTCACGCTCGCCGATGTACTGAAGGGGGAAGGCGCGCTCGCTCCGGGTGCGGCCGCCGCGGTCGCGAGGGGCGTCGCCAGTGGTCTTGAGGCCGCCCACCGGCGCGGCGTGGTTCACCGGGACGTCAAGCCCGCCAACGTCCTTCTCGCGGGCGCGGGGGCCTTCGGTGCCGTAAAGGTCGCGGATTTCGGGGTTGCCCGCGTCGTCGCCGAGGACACGCTCACGGAGGAGAACGCCGTGGTTGGAACCGCCCACTACCTGTCTCCCGAGCAGGCGATGGGGAGGCCCGCGGGCCCGGCGAGCGACCTGTACGCCCTCGGGGTCGTCCTCTACGAGATGCTTGCCGGGCGGCGCCCCTTCGAGGCCGAGGGCGCGGAGAGCCCGCTCGCGGTGGCGATGAGGCACGTCACCGAGGAGCCCGATCCGCCGAGCGCATCGAACCCCGAGGTTCCACCCGCGCTGGACGCGCTGGTGATGCGGCTGCTCGCCAAGGACCCGGAGGGTCGCCCGGCAAGCGCCGCGGTACTGGCGGAGGAACTGGGAAGGATAGACGGCAGCGCCGTTGGCGGCGTGACCGGTTCGAATTCCTCGGGGATCGGGGCCGATGACCGTACGGTAGGGACAGAGGGACGTGCGACGAAGCTCAGGACGTCGCGGATCCCCCCCTCCCTCGAAGCTCCACGTGGCGAGCGGGCCGAGCGCGGGGAAGGCGGCGAAGGGACCGTCCGCCGCAGAGGCCATCGCAGAAGCCATCGCAGAGACCGCCGCGGTGGCCGTCTTCGGCTCGCCGCCCCGGCCGCGGCGCTGCTCTTCGTAGTCTTCTTACTCGCCGCCTCGGCCGGCGCGCTCGGCGGCGAACGCCTGCAGGCCGTGGCGGGTTGGGCGTCGACCGGTCCCTCCGGCCCGGGTACAACGGACGCGGGTGGCGAGGCACGGGCCGGGCGAGCAGCCGTCGAAACCGCAGACGATGATCCTTCCGGCGTAACAGGCGCCGGGACGGACGAGAGGGCGGACGCGAGGGCGGACGCGAGGGCGGACGCCGGGGCCGGACGGGCGGCGGTCGAGTACTACGAGGCCGTGGATCGGGAGAGTTGGGCCTATACCTACGGGAAGCTGGACTCCCAAAGCCAGGAGATGTTCACCGAGCCCGAGTGGCAACAGAGGAACCAGTGGTTCGCCGACAACGAGGGGCTAGAGCTCGCCTCCATGGAGGTGGACGCGACGGGTCTATCAGAGTCGGGGACCCATGCCGAGGTGAACGTGCGCAGGACCTTCGAGAACGGCGTCGCCATAGACCGCGACACCGAGTTCGTCCTGGAGGAAGGCTCGTGGAAGCATCGGCTGGTCGGAAGGGAGCTCTTCCTCTTCATGCCGGGCGCCACCTACAGGGAGTTCGTCGAGGCCCGCTAACGTTCCCGCAAGGCCACGGCCCTAGCGCCGCTACCGAACCGTTACCGTACCATGTACCAAGTGTTACCAAAACTCGTATCTATCGTTACCTGATTGCCGCCAGATCGTCACCCGGGGCCCCTAGAGTGCTAGTTACAGAGCAACCCGGTGGGCCGGGGCCACGATCGAAGGGTGGAGACGATGAGGCGGACGGCGACGATGGTTATGGTGGTGGCGATCCTGCTTGCGGCGCTCTCGGGGGTGGCCCTCGCCGCGACGCTCTCGGGCACCGCGGCGGGCGACTCGATCAGGGGAACCTCAAAAGACGATGTGATCAAGGGCCTCGCAGGCGACGACGCGCTCTACGGCATGGGAGGAGACGACTTTCTCTACGGCAACAGGGGCCACGACGGCCTCTACGGGGGTCCTGG
>CADCUT010000003.1 GCA_902805975.1 uncultured Rubrobacteraceae bacterium
CTGGGGGCTCCAGGGGATCACCTTGAACGTCGAGGGATCGGGCATGGCGATCATGTCCGACTCCTCGATGTCCTGGTAGCCGGTGATGGACGAGCCGTCGAAGCCCATCCCGCCGTCTAGGGCGTCTTCTAGCTCCTCGACCGTGATCGCGAAGCTCTTCAACGTCCCAAGGATGTCCGTGAACCACATCCGGATAAACTGGACGTTCGCGTCCTTCGCCTGCTGCAACACATCTTGCTTGCCCATCGTCGCCAAGCTTACCTCCTAGCGTCCCGCGCTCTATACTGTGCCCCGGAAGCGGAATGCTTCGGGCCGTGAAACCCATGATATGGACCACCCACGCCGGTTGCATATGGCCCGGCGTACAAGCCAGACGCCCGTATCGGGCTGAAAACCTGGCCGGATGTACATGACGGCGGGCCACAACCGCCCAAAGACCCCTCTGGCGTGGCCCGGTGGCGGTCAGGGTAGAATCCCTGAACGCACGAGCGCACGCTGGAGGGCAGATTGTTATCGAAGGGGGAGAGATGACGGAGAGACCCGGAGACCGTCCGGAGGAGCGCCGCAGGACGGGACCTCTAGGCGACGACGCGGACGAGCAGCAGACTCGCAGGGTCCCGCTCGGGGAGAACACCCGCCGGGCGCCGTCCGGCGGGACGGACGACTCCCAGGCCGAGACCCGTCAGGTGCCGCAAGGGGCTCCCCAGGGCTCTCCCCAGGAGGCTCCCAGGGGCAACGGGGACAAGGAGACCCGGATCATACGCACGCCCGGCCAGCCGGATACGACGGCTGATGCGACGCCGTACCCGAGGGGGTACTTCGAGGCGGCCGAGGACCGCGAGGACCGGCTGCGCGACATGTACGGCGGCGTGGACTGGCTGGCGAGCTTTCTCGGGTTCGTGTTCGCGGTCCTGGCGGGCGCGATCTTCGCGGCCGTCGCCGGCGTCGTGCTCGCACCCTTGGGCTTCGCCCCGGACCTCAGCAGTCCACTTGGGGCCGCCGCCATCACCGGCCTCGTGCTGCTCGGCGTCCTGATCTTCCTGACCTACTTTTTCGGCGGGTACGTCGCCGGCAGGCTGGCCCGCTTCGACGGCGGGCGCAACGGGGCGATGCTCTTTGTCTGGACCTTGCTGACCGGCGTGCTGCTCCTGCTGGCGGCCGGGGTCTTCAGCGGCTTTTTGCCCGGCGGCGCGGCCGACGCCATCGGTGACTTTATGGACACGACCTCATCCGCCCTGGGCAGCCTCTCGCAGGCCGGGATCGTGGGCATCGTGGTCGTGGCGGCCGCCTTCCTGCTCGCCCTCCTCGGCGGGTTTCTCGGCGGGCGCCTCGGCAGCCGCTACCACGCGGAGATCGACCGGACGACCTAGCGGGTGCTCCGGGTTCGGACCCGTTCGGGTTGCGGGTGAACGCTTTCGCTTTGCGGGGCTGATCGCTCTGGATAATGCTCCCCATGGGTAAGCACGCTCTGTTCGATACGGGCATCCGGCGGTTGGGGACCAAGGAGGATGGGTTCTTCTACCGTTACCCCGGCACGGACGAGGCGGTACGCGCCGAGGGGATCCTGGCGAGGATAGAGGACTTGAAGGTGCCGCCGGCGTGGAGGGACGTGCGCATAGCGCGGGGGCCCTCGGCCAAGGTGCAGGCTATAGGCTACGACTCGGCCGGCAGGCTCCAGTACCGCTACCACGAGAAGTACCGCGAGCGCAAGGAGCGGGAGAAGTTCGAACGCGTCCTGGATTTTGCCCAGCGGCTCCCCGAGATGCGGCGCATCACGAGCAACCACCTGCGGCACAGGCACCTTGACCGCGAGAAGGTCCTCGCGTGCATGACGCGCATGATGAACGCGGCGTACTTCAGGGTCGGGGACGAGCGCTACGCCAGGCACAACAAGACCTACGGCATCGCCACGCTCAGGCGCAAGCACCTCAAGATAGAGGGCGACACCGTCATCTTCGAGTACACCGGCAAGTGGGGCCAGGAGCAGCGCAAGGCAGTTACGGACGCCAGGCTGCGGCGGGTGGTCGAGGAATGCCGGGACCTGCCCGGCTACGAGGTCTTCAAGTACCTCGACGACTCGGGCAAGGTCCGCGACGTAAAGTCCCGCGACCTGAACGCCTACGTCAAGGAGGTGGTCGGCGAGGAGTTCACCGCCAAGGACTTCCGCACCTGGGCGGGCACGCTCATCGCGGCCAGCACCCTCGCCGGGCTCGGCGCGGCTCAGGATGCCAAGGCTGTCCAGAAGAACGTGCTCGCGGCCGTGGACGAGGTCGCCCACAAGCTCGGGAACACCAGGGACATCGCCAGGGCCTCGTACATAAGCCCGCGGGTCATAGACCACTACTTGGAAGGCTCCGTGGTAGCCTATTACGGTGAGCGGCTGGAGGAGATCATCGCCGCGGAGCAGGGCGGGCTGACCGAAGCCGAGGAGGCCCTCCTGGAGCTGCTGAACAGGAAGCTCCGCCGCGAGCTCGAGAAGGCCGCGTAGAGCAGACCTTACAGGGAGGCATGGAGACCGTGAAAAAGGCGATAGCCCTCAAACTCATCAAGAGCCCGACAGTCCGCAAGGCCGCCGTGAAAGCCCTCTCGAACAAGAAGGTGCGCAGCACCCTCACCAAGCAGGTCGCCAAGCGGGTGTTCGGGAAGTAGGTTCTAGGCACCAGGTTTTAGGTCGCCTCCGACGCGGAGGCTTTCAGGCATCAGCGGTGGTTGTCGCGGGCGGGTAGCGGCAACGGTACCTGAAGCCTAACCCGCGGTTTCGCGGGTTCTCTCGGCCACGTCGCGGGCTACCTCCGCAACAGAGTTCGTCTCGCGCCATACTTCGAGCTGGCGCTCGGACTCCGTCGGCTCGTCCAGAAGGAGTGCGAGTGGGGCGAGGTCCCTCTCGGATCCCTCGTGCAAGGTTTCCAGTAGGTCGTGGACGGCGCGGCGGGTCTCTACGGTCTCGTGGGTCCCGTGGTCGGTCATGGAGCCGTTCATGCCGTAGCGCTGGGCGCTCCACTTGTTCTCCTCGATCTCGCGGCTGGGCCGGATCTCGCGCAGATTGCCCGCCTCGTACTCGCGGCAGAGCCTGTCGCAGAGGGCGGCGGCCAGCGTCGTCAGGGCCTCGTTGCGGCGCGGGTCCGTCTGGACGTCGAAGGCGCGGACCTCGATCGTGCCGAGGCCCGGGTGGGGCCGGACGTCCCACCAGATCTCCGACAGGGAGTCTATGGCGCCAGAACGGTGGGCGAAATCGACGTATCTGGCGTAGTTCTCCCACGTGCCGAGCGGCTCCGGGAGCCCGGCGCGGTGGATGGAGCGGGCGAAGATGAGGGTGCGGCTCGAGTGCATGTCCGTGCTCTCGCCCTGCCAGAACGGCGAGTTGACGGAGACCGCGAGAAGGTGGGGGACGTACTCGCGCAGCCGGTCGAAGAGGTAGACGGCCTTCTCGCGGCCATTTACGGCGTAGTGGACGTGCAGCGAGAAGGTGTTGTTGCGCCGGATCAGCCACCCGAGCTTCGCCTTGAGGCGCTGGTAGTGGGGCTTCTCGATGATCTCCTGCTCGCGCCAGTCCCCGACCGGATGCGTCCCGCTCGCCCCGAGGAGCCGGTCCAACTCGTCGGCGTGACCCAGGAGCGTCCTGCGGCGGTCCAAAAGGTCCCTGGCCACACCCCCCGGTTGAGGGTGGACGCCCGTGTTCGCCTCGATCTCGCAGTCTATAAGCTCCCCGGAGAAGTGGTCCTCGGGCTCCGCGGCGAGGATCTTCTGCGCGCCGCCGGCGAGCTTGAGGGTGCCAGGGTCGGCGAGCCAGAGTTCCTCCTCGGCCCCTAAGGTGCCCTGCGGGGCGCCCGTCTGAAAGGCGCTGGCCGGGATCGGGGACGGCTTCTCGGCGGTTGTCATCTCTCTTCGGGGTCCTCTCTGCGCCGGGTCCTGTCTCTCGTCGCCGCGTATCTTACCGCGTCGGAGTAAGCCTTCACCCCCACGGCGGGTATGTAGAATGTGCCGATGGAGCAGCCGGGCAGCACACCCGTTCCGGAGAGCCTCGTCTCCCGTTCGGCCGTGACCGCCGCGACCCTCGTCTTCAGCGCGCCCACGCCGGGCTCCGGCTCGCGCTACCAGGACGGGCGCGTCGCCCACGAGGCGAGGGTCCTCTCCGCGTTCGCCGCCGGGGAGTGGTACGCGCGCGCCGCTGAGAGCGGCGTGGGGGAGACGGTGCTCGGGGCGAGCCGCGCCGCCGTAGACCTCGCCGGCTTCGCCGACGCCCGCGCGGTGGCCCACCTGGCCCCGCTGGCCCGGGCGGCGCTCCTCGGGGAGCCCTTGCGCCGCGTGCTCGGCCGCCTCGGCCACGACGACATAGAGCCCTTCATCCGCGCGCTGGACCTCGCCGGGCAGGACGTCCCGCTCGCGGGCGCCCTCCGGTACGCCCTCGGGGCAGGACCTGAGACCACTCTACGCGACGCGATGCGGTTCTCCGCGGGCCGGGACGCTTTGGCCAGGGAGTACGCCCGCGGGTTCGAGGTGACGCGCGAGCTGGCGCGTCCTGCCCTGCTCTCGGCACTCTCCCGCGCCGACTCCATCCGCGGGGTCCTCGTCCAGGCTTACCTCGAGGTCCTCTCGGAAGTCCCCGACCTCGACGTCGCCGCCCGCGCCGGGCGCGGGGAGGCCGAGGACGTGGCCCGCATGGCCAAGGGCGTCCTCAAGGCCGGCGGCGTCCACTCGCGCCGGGGCCTCGAAGGCATCGCCAACCTCGACGGCCTCCTGCGCGCGGACGGGCGCCTCTCGCCGACGGCCACCGAGCCGCCCGTAATCGCCGCCGCCTTTCTCGTCGCCCTCGAATACGGCCCCGACGCCCTGAACCACCGGCTGAGGCCGGCGAGAAGGTAGGCTACAGGCATCAGGTCTCAGGTCGCCGCCTTCGGCAACTCTCAGGTGTCGCGAGGTTGGCGATGCCTTCGAGGCCCCTAAGGGTGGGCGAGCCGTGAGGTGGGGCCTGTGGCCCTACCCTCGTCCGGGCCGCACCCTCGCGCTCCGGGCCGCGCGTAGCACCCCTGCTGCCTGTAGCCTGATGCCTCTGTGCGGCAGCTCCCACATCGGGACCCCCATTGTGAGGTTAGAATCCCAGCAGGTTGTCTACGAAGAGGAGGCCTTCGGCCTTGAGAGCGCTCATCATAGTCGGGCACGGCTCGCACCTGAACGAGGACTCCAGCCTGCCGGTCTACGAGCACGCGGCCCGCATCCGGGAGACCGGCGAGTTCGACGAGGTCGTCGAGTGTTTCTGGAAGGAGGAACCTTCCATGCGGCACGTGCTCGGCACCGTGGAGTCAGAAGAGGTCTTCGTCGTGCCGGCGTTCATCTCAGAGGGGTACTTCACCCAGCAGGTCATACCCAGGGAGCTCGGCCTCGAAGGCGACGTTACCAGGATAGGGGACAAGACCGTCCGGTACGCAGGGCCCTTGGGGACCTTCGAGGGGATGCCGGACGTGATCCTCGAGCGGGTCGAGGATCTGATGCGGGGCCGGGAGACGATGGGGAGGACCGCGCTCGTGCTGCTAGGGCACGGGACCGACCTGAACAAGAACTCGGGCGGTGTGATCTACCTCAACGCCCAGCGCATCAGGGAGCGGGGCCTCTACGACGAGGTCGGCGTCGGCTTCCTGGACCAGAAGCCCGAGATCGGCTCCGTCGTAGAGAACGCGAGCGCCGACGACGTGATCCTCATCCCCGTCTTTATCGCGGAGGGATGGCACACCCGCGAGACGATACCCGAAGACCTCGGCCTCACCGGCGAGGTGACGCACCTCGACGGCAAACGGGTCTTCTACGGGGCCCCCGTCGGCACCCACCCGTCGATGGCGAACCTGATCGTTGCCCGCGCCCGCGAGACGGAGCACAGGACGACCCAGGTTGTCTGAGACCTTCCACGACGTGCCAGGCGCGACCGAGGCCTCCGCGGCCCGTGAGGCATTCGCCTCCTGGGTGGATGAGGCGGGCGGCGAGGGACGCGTCTTCGGCCAGGTACGGGCAGCGGGCGCGGGGGACGGACACTACGTCCTGCGTCACATCGAGGACACCGCGGCGTCGGGGCTGGACGTCCACGAGGACCCGCGGGCGGCGCGCGAGATCTCCAAGACGACCGAGGCCGGCGAGTACCGGCCGCTCAAGAGCTCCCCGAACCTGAGGCGCGGGTGGGAGTTGCGCCTCGCGGGCGCCCGTGACCTCGCCGTGGCGATGAACCTCCTCTACCCGGCCGGCATCGTCCACTGGCACCTCCACAGGGAGGGCCGGCTCCAGACGACGAGCTACAGGGAGAACGCCGCCCGCCAGAGCGGCATCTACAAGAGGGTGCAGCGCCTCTCCGACGAGGGCGTCCAGGACGCAGCCCGCGCCTGCTGCGAGGACGCCGTGTGCCTCAAGAAAACCCTCTGGGACGTGGATTCTGAGACGCCGCTCGCGATGGAGCGGGGCGAGGGTGAGATCCCCTGCCCCGAGCCATGCAGCGTGTTCGTCTCCTTTGCCCGCCGCGTCCGGCTCTTCGAGCGCGAGAAGAAGCGGGACCTCGACGCCATCGGTCTCTCTCCTTCCGAGAAAGAGGACCTCGCGGCCCTCGTCGAGGCCGCCGCCACCGGCCACGTGGGCTTTGCCCGCGAGGCGGAGTTCGAGAAGCCCCTCAACGAGCGCAGGATGCGCTATCGCAGGCTCACCCTGGCGCCGAAGCTACGCCCCGGATAGGTTTCAGGTTCTAGGCTTTGGGGGTGCGTCCCGGGACGGGGTCCCGCCTGCTGCCCCCCTCAAGCCTCAAAACCTTGAACCCCTGAGAGCCTCCGAAAGAGGCGCCCGATGCCTGAGGCCCGAAACCTCCAGAGTTGTTTTCCTGCTGGGGTGATCGGGTATCACCGGGGAACAATCTTGAACAATACGGAGGTCTACTTATGCCGAAAAAGAGAACGGGCGCCAGATTGGGCGCGAAGGCCGGCGCGAAGCTCGCCCCCGGCGCCGGCAAGCTGGCCGGCAGGGCCGCGCTGAGGGCCGGCAAGGGCCAGGCGAAGCTCGCCCGGGCGGCCATGAGCTCGAAGGAGCCCGCCCCGTCCCGCTTCTTCAAGTACAGCCTGTTCGCGATCGCGGGCTTCGCGATAGGCGCGATCCTGGCCCGCTCCAAGTCCGACACCGATGCCTCCTCGTCCTACACCGGCACCACCGGACAGCATACGCCGGACCCCGCGAGCCCCGCGGGCCAGCGCGGCGAGACCTGGGGCAGCGGCACGCCCACGGGCACGGCCGGGGGCGGCGGCGCCGCGGCCCACCAGCGCCCCGAAGACCCGAACCGCACCGGGGCCGAGCGCGACTACTCCGACCCCTCATCCGGGCCCCTGATCGGTGAGCACCACCGCGGCAGCGTCGCGGGCGTGGGCGAGGCACAGGAAGAGATCGAGCAGCGCATCCGCACCCGCATAGGCGAAGACCCGCGCACGGCGAGCATGCCGAGGGTCAACGTAGAAGTGACCGACGGCGTCGCCGAGCTTCGCGGCCCCGCCCCCTCCCAGGAGGCGCGGGAGGCAGCGGGCGAGATCGCCGCGGACGTCGAGGGCGTGACCGAGGTGCGCAACCTCATCGTCGTTAGCTAGCTTCCAGGTTTTGAGTCATTAGGCTCTAGGTTCTTTGGGCCGGTCGGTATCTCCGACCGGCCCCTTGACGTTCCAAGAGATGGGGCCCCAAGTCACCCATACCTTGCGCTGCCACGCGCGGCGACAACGGCCTCCCCGGCAATCGAACCTTGGTGCCTCTAGCCTAGAACCTAAAACCTAGAGCCTGAAACCTACCCTCGTATAAGCCCGAGAACCTCGTCGCGGCGGCGTTCGAGGGTCTCTTTGTCGCCCGCCTCCAGGTTGAGGCGGAGGAGGGGCTCGGTGTTTGAGGCTCTGAGGTTGAACCACCAGTCGCCGAAGTCCACGGTGAGGCCGTCGAGGTGGTCTATCTTGACGCCCTCGTCTTCGGAGAAATGGTCTTCGACGTTCTGGACGGTGGCGTCCTGGTCCTCGACCTCGGAGTTGATCTCGCCGGAGCGGAAGTACGGGTCTATGGGGGTGATGAGGTCCGAGATCGGACCCTCCTGCCGCCCGACGAGCTCGGCGACGGTGAGCATCGCTATGATGCCCGAGTCGGCGAAGAAGTTGTCCCTGAAGTAAAAGTGGGCCGAGTGCTCGCCCCCGAAGGCGGCGTCCCGCTCACGCATCTGGGGCTTGATGATGGAGTGCCCGGCCTTGGTCCGGACGGGCCTGCCGCCCTCGCGCCTGACGAGCTCGGGGAACGCCTTGGAGCAGACCGCGCTGTAGATTATGGTAGCCCCCGGCTCCTTCTCGAGCACGTTCTTGGCTATAAGGGCCGCCAGGACGTCGCCGTCGATGGTCTCGCCCTTCTCGTTCACTATAAAGCAGCGGTCGGCGTCCCCGTCGAAGGCCACGCCGAAGTCCGCGTTCTCCTCGCGCACGCGCTCCTGAAGGTCCTTGACGTTCTCGGGCTCTATGGGGTTCGGGGGGTGGTTCGGAAAAGAGCCGTCGAGCTCGAAGAACATCGGAACGTACTCGAAAGGGAGCTTCTCGAAGATGGGGGGGAGCATCTTGCCGGCCATGCCGTTGCCGGCGTCCACCACGATCTTGAGCGGCCTCAAACCCTCCGTGTCGATAAAGCCCAGGCAGTGCTTCGCGTAGTCCTCGGCTATGTCCGTCCTCTCGACCGAGCCTGGGTACTGTGCGGCTTTGGGGAGCTTCTCCGAGGTGATGAGGTCCCGGATCTGGCCGATGCCAGACTCCCCGGAGAGCGCGATGGCCTTCTCCCGGCACAGCTTGAAGCCGTTGTAGTTCTTCGGGTTGTGGGAGGCCGTGATCATGGCCCCGCCCGGCTCCTCAAGGTGTCCCACCGCGAAGTACAGCGCGTCCGTCGAGACCATCCCGAGGCTCAACACGTCGGCCCCCGCCTCGGTGACGCCCTCTATGAACGCCGCCTGCAAGTCCTCTCCAGAGAGGCGCATGTCGCGGGCGACGACGACCCGGGAGCCCGAGAGGCCCAAATGGTTGACGAACGCCCGCCCGATGTCCCTCGCGAGGTCCTCGTCGAGCTGGTCCGGGTACGTCCCCCGGATGTCGTAGGCCTTGAATATCGACTCGTCGATCATCTCCTACCCCTGGGCTCCTCTTGTACGCGGAACGGCCGGCCGATTTTGGCTTCCGGTACAATAGCGCCTTATGATCCCTCCTGCAGCGCCGCCCCCTCGGCCCCGCCGGTAAACGCGCCGTGGGCCCCCGTTTCGTCCGGTTCGCCGCCGTCTTCTACGGTCTCCTCGTCGTCACGGCGGCCGTCTGGAGCGGCCTGCGCGGGATAGAACTTCCCGTCTTCGGCCCGCGTCCCATGACGGGCTTGCTCCTGGGGCTCGCGACCGCGGCCGGGACCCTCTCGACGTCGCTGTTGGCGTATCGCCTGGTCCCGATCACCCGCAAGCTCGCCGAGGAGCTCGCCCCGACCCTCGTCGACGGGACGGACCGGGCCGGGCTGGTCCTCCTCGCCCTGTTCTCCGGGATCGGGGAGGAGGTCTTCTTCCGGGGCGCGGTGCAGCAGGAGTTCGGGATCGTGATCTCCTCAATCGTCTTCGGCCTGGCCCACGTAGGCCCCGACCGGCGGTACCTGCTCTGGACCGCCTGGGCCGTGGTCGCTGGCGTCGTCTTCGGGCTCTTGTTCGAGGCGACCGGCGGCCTGCTCGCGCCCGTCACGGCGCACGCCGCCCACAACGCGGCCACGCTCCTGATCTGGAAACGCTCCAGAGGGCGCGGCCCCGAAACCCCGTGAGCGGCCTCCCCGACACCACCCGGTCGAAGCCGCGCCGCAGAATCGAGTTCCCCTGGTTCGCCGCCCTCGCCGCCGCCCTGCTGCTCGGCGCCGTCGCGGTCGCCGTCTTCTCCGGCGGGAGCGAGATCCCAGAGCCCGGCGAGGAGGTCTACGCCGGCGTAGAAGATATTGCGGCCGGTACAAGAGACGTTGCGTTCCCCCGGTCTGACGCCTCGCGGTTCGGTGGGGGGACGTCCGCGGTCCGGGTGTACCTGCGGGTAGAGGACGTGCCCGTGGCGGGGAGGATGTCCGCCACCGTAGAGCGCACCGGGAGATCTTCCGCGTTTTCGGCGCTCTTCGGGGGGGCGGACGTCCGGGCGGAAGACGGGGGAGAGGGGCGGCTCTCCGTCTCCGAGGACGGGGCTTCCGGGGTCGTCTCGTTCGTCGTGCGGGCGGCGGATGGGGGGGCTTTGCCTGCCGGTGGGTACGGGGTCGAGGTGCGGTTCGGGTCCGGGGGAGATGGGGGGGCGGGACGGGTCGCGGCAAGAAAATACTTCGAGATAGGGGACCCGCAGGACTAGTACACCTCCGCTTTTCCGATACAATGGGTTGCGATCTGAGCGCGGCCCCTCGGCCGGGCGGTCGGACGGTAGAGGGAGGGAAACATAAGGCGCGCCACGGACAGCATCCTGAACGTTATGAGCCTGCTCCTCGTCGGGATCGGCCTCGCTGTCGCCATCACCTTCTTTGCCGGATCTCCGGTATCTCGGGCCGGCGCGGCCGACAACCCGCAGCCCGTCTCCCAGAAGACGAAAGAAGGTCCCGAGAAAGCCGTCGTCTCCACCGGGATCGACGAGTCCCTGGAGAAAAAGGCCCCGGCGCGTCCCGCGGTAGAGCGCAAGGAGGCCCCGAGGCTGCGCGTCGTGAAGGGTCCCGAGGACGAGTCTCTCAAGGTGACCATCCCCGCAATGGGCCGGATTCAGAACGCGCGCGTGCCCTACGCCGACGGCGGCAACGACGCCGCGTTCAAGCGGTACGCGGGCGTGCACCTGCGGGGAACCGGGCATCCGTGGGAGCGGGAGGCGAATGTCTACATCGCCGGCCACCGGCTCGGCTACCCGCGCACCGACAGCTTTCTCGCCTTCTGGGACCTCAACGTGGTGGAGAACGGGGACAAGGTCTTTCTCACCGACGCCGACGGCAAGCGCTACGTCTACAAGGTCTTCAAGAAATTCGTGGTCGAGCCCACCCAGGTCTCGGTGACACAGCCGCTCGAAGGGCGTAACATCGTGACGTTGCAGACCTGCACGCTGCCGGACTACTCGCGGCGCCTGATCGTGCAGGCCGAGAAGGTCGCTTAAAGGTTGGAACACCGCAACGAGGGTTAGGGGGGTAGAGGTTGCTCCGGTCACCGGCGCGCAAAAATAGGGAGACGTCGCCTGCCAAGAAGCGGGTCGAGACGCCGCCGCTTACCAAGGGCAACATGCAGGTGCGGGTCCTCTCGCTGGCCGTCCTTATCGCCCTCGTGTTCACGATCCTCGGCGCCCGCCTCTGGTACCTGCAGGTGCTCACCGGCGAGGAGTACAACGTCATGGCCCAGAACACGGGCACCCTGACAGTCAAGGACCCCGCCCAGCGCGGCGTCGTCTACGACCGGGACGGCGAGATCCTCGCGACCAACGTGCCGGGCCTCAACGTGACCGCCATACCCAACGAGATCTCCCGCGAGAAGGTCGGCGAGCTGGCCGAGGTCCTCGGGGCCGATCCTAAGAGCGTTCAGGAGCGCTACGACGCGGCCGTCGAGCTCGGCGCCGCCTACAACCCGATCCTGGTCAAGGAGAAGGCCGACGAGGCGGCCGTGACCTACGTCAGCGAGCGGACGCAGGAGTTCGGCGGCGTCCAGGTAAACGACGACTGGGTGCGGTCCTACCCCGAGGGCAACCTCGCCTCCCACGTCCTCGGCTACACCGGCGCCGTCACCGAGGACGAGCTGAAGCTGGGCGCGTTCGAGGAGCTCAAGGACGAGAGGGATGCCGTCGTCGGCAAGAGCGGGGTCGAGGTCGCCTACGAGCAGGTCCTGCGGGGCGACACGGGTTGGCAGAAGTACGACGTGGACGTGCTCGGCCGCATCGTCCCCGAGGGGGCGCGGGTCAACTCGGCGAGCGAGTTCGTGGACGCGAACGGCACGCCCATGGAGTCCAACCCCACCCAGGAGCTGCCCGACCACGTCAAGGAGCCCGAGCCCGGCAACAACCTCGCGCTCACCATAGACGTGGACCTCCAGAGGGTCGCCGAGACCGAACTCGAGGCCGCCCTGGATCGCACCAGGGCCGCCGGCTACGAGGGCCGGGGCGGGGCGGTCGTGGCGATGAACCCCGAGAACGGCGAGGTCCTGGCACTCGCCAGCCGCCCGGACTTCGACCCGCAGCTCTTCGTCGGCGGCGTCTCGGGGGCCGAGGAGTACGAACAGTACCAGTACCTCGTCTCGGAACGGTCGGGAGACCCGTTCACCAACCGCGCCATCGTGGGCGGCCAGCCGGGTGCCTCGACGTTCAAGATCTTTACCGGCCTCGCCGGCATGGCCGCCGGCGTCATCGACTCGTACACGGTCGTCGACGACAGCGCCATCCTGGACCAGTACAACTGCTGGTACCCGTCGAGCGTATCGGCAAGCCCCTGCTACAGCTCCTGGCGTCAGAACAGCCCCAAATACGAGTATCTCGGCGACCACGGACCCCAGAACTTCTCCCAGGCCATCGCCGACTCCAACGACATCTTCTTCTACCAGGTGGCGGACTGGATCTGGAACCAGACGCGCGACAAGGACTGGCTCCCGAAGTACTACGAGGAGTGGGGCTTCGGCCAGCTTACCGGCATAGACATCAGCGGCGAGACGGAGGGACGCCTCCCCACGGAGCAGGGCGAAAAAGACCTGCGCAAGGCGCTCACCGGCACCACCGAAGGCGCCTACTGGAGCGTGGGGGACTGGATCAACATGTCCATCGGACAGGGGGACGTACTGGTCTCCCCGATCCAGATGGCCCGCGCGTACTCGGCCCTCTACAACGGCGGTACCCTCGTAACCCCGCACGTCGGCAGGGAGATCAGCGACCAAAGCGGCAACGTGGTCGAGGAGATCTCGCCCGAGCCCGCGGGCCGGGTGGACGCGACCCAGGCCCAGATCGACACCGTGGTGAACGGCCTCCGCGGCGTCACGGCGAAGAAGGGGACGGCGGAGAAGATCTTCGAGGGCTCGGAACTGTCCACGATAGGCAAGAGCGGGACGGGTGAGCTGCCATGCGCCACCGCGAACTGCGACTACGTCAACTGGTTCGCGGGCTGGACGGAGGGCCAGGACGAGCCCCTGGTGGTCGTCACCATGATCGAGGGCGGCGGGGCGTTCCAGGAGGGATCGGAGATGACGGCGGGCCCGGCCGTGCGCCACGTCCTTGAGGCCTACTACGGCGTCGAGCAGTCTTCCGATGACCCGCACCCGACGGGCACCCCGCCGATAGACCCCGCGGACCGCGCCTCCACCGAGGGCGCCGCGACCCCGGCCGAGTAACGTGCCCCTCCTCGCCTCGCTGCCTAGCCCGCCGTCCCCGATCATGTTCGAGGCGGGACCCTTCGCCCTGCGCTACTACGGCCTGTGCATCGCCCTCGGCATCGTCGTCGCGACGTGGATGGCCGGACGCGAGCTCGCCCGCAAGGGCTACGACGGGGAGCTTGCGCTCGACTCGCTGTTCTTTATCATCCCGCCCGGCTTTATCGGCGCGCGGGCCTACCACGTCATCACGGACTACGACCTCTACGCCGACGACCCGTGGCCCGGCGTCATCGCCGTCTGGAACGGGGGCCTTGGCATCTACGGCGGCGTCATCGGCGGCTTTATCGGGCTGCTCGTCTTCGCCCGCATCCGCAACATCAGCCCTCTTGCCTTTGCCGACGCGGTGGCCCCGGGCCTCATCCTCGCCCAGGCCATCGGCCGCTGGGGCAACTACTTCAACCAGGAGCTTTTCGGCCGTCCCTCGCAGTTGCCGTGGGCCATCAGGATCGCGCCTGATAACAGGCCGGAGGGCTTCTCGGACGCGGAGACCTTCCATCCCACGTTTCTCTACGAGAGCATCTGGAACGTGCTCGTCTGCCTCGTCCTGCTCTGGGTCGCGCGGCGCTTCGCGGGCTGGCTCAAGGACGGGGATGTCTTCCTGCTGTACGTAAGCCTCTACTCGACGGGGCGGTTCTTTATGGAGCTCTTGAGGATCGACCCCGCGTTCCTGATCGGGGGCACCATCCGCGGCAACCTGCTCGTCGCCACCCTCCTCGCCCTAGGCTTCGCCATGGTCTTGTTGCTGAGGCATTCTCGCCCCCAGCGCAAACGCGCCGGTTAGGTTCGAGGCTCTAGATATAAGGTAGAGGATGTCGGCTGGGGCCCCTCATCGCGGATCGAGATCGGGTTGCGGCCACCTAGACCCTAGAACCTAAAGCCTAAAATCCACATCCCGAGCAGCAGCGCTTCCACCCCGAGCACGATCAGCACGGGCGTAAGCGCCCGGACGGCTTTTCTGCTTTGGACCGATGGGGCGACTAGGTAGCCGAAGATGAAGCCTCCGGCGAGGCCGCCCATGTGGGCCGTATTGCTGACGTTCGGGATCGAGAGGCCGATCCAGAGGTTTATGGCGAGCAGGATGAGGAGCTGGCGGATCATGGGGTTCTGCCACGAGAACGTGCCCCTGCGCAACGCGTACCCGAGGATGCCGCCGAGCAGCCCGAAGATGGCGCCCGACGCCCCGACGGCCGGGGTGTCGAACCCGCCGAAGTACAGGTACGCGATGCCGCCTGAGAGCCCGCTCAGCAGGTAGACCGCGAGGTACCGGCCCCGCCCGAAGACGTTCTCGACAAAGGAGCCGAGAAAGTAGAGGGAGAGCATGTTCAGGGCCAGGTGCAGGAAACCCGAGTGCAGGAAGACGCTCGAGACGAGGCGCCAGGCCTCTCCTTCGCCGACGAGTTCCGGGATCAGGGCTCCATCGTCGATGATGTTCATCGGCTGGGCCACGAGGGCGACGTTCCAGGGGACGACGGCCGAGCCTAGGTACGCGACGCCCAGGTAGACGAGGACGCAGGCCGCGATGAGGCCGTAGGTTACCGGCAGCCGCTGGGCACCGTACCCGATCAGCGGCGCTTGACCTCGCGGGCTGCGTCGCCGACCTGGACCTTGGAGAGGTCCTGGAGCGGCCCGCCGACCATGGACTCGAGGTCAGGGTCGCCGGGGGAGCCCGTGCCGAAGCCCTGGATGCGCACGTCGTCGCCGAACATCTGGCCGAACATGCGCTGCAGGTTCTCCTGCATCTCGCCGATGTCCACCGCCCCGAACGGGGACTGGGCGTTCTGCTGGAGGCGGGCCACGGAGAGGCGCTCCTTTACCTCCGTCACCTCTGCCTGGGCCTTGACGTCCTCTACGGTACCCAGGGTCTCGCCGGTGTCCGGGTCCCAGACCTCCTCGCCCTCGGGGGAGAAGACCTCGAAGACCATCCCGGCCCGCACGCCGTCGTTGCGCCCCCTGTTCAGCACGATCTCGTTGCTGCCCAGTATCTTTGCCACCTTGCCCTCTACCGCCATGCTACTCCCTTCGGCCGGCGGACCATCGCCGACGCCGCCTATTCCGTCTGGTCTTCCATACGATTATATCTCTCACAACGTTGCGGCCGGAGCGCGTTAGAATCTTCGCCGTGCACGAGAGGACCAACAGCATCGGGCGCCACCTGCCGACCTCCGGCGGGCTCGGGAAGATGCTCCAGAACGCGGAAGACCTCGGCTGCGAGACGGTCCAGGTCTTTATCTCAAACCCCCAAGGGTGGGCCGAGCCGGTACTTCGTCCTGACGCCGGGGAGTTCGTCGCGGGCGTACGGGAGCGCGGCATCTTCCCGACCGTGGCGCACGCGAAGTACCTGATCAACCTCGCCTCCCCCAAAGCGGAACTTCGCGAGCGCTCGGTGCGGGCCCTGGCCGCCGAGCTTTCGGCCGCTGGAGAGATGGGACTTGACCTCGTGGTCGTCCACTCGGGTAGCCACGGGGGCGACGGCGAGAGGAGGGGCATGGACCGGCTCGTGGAGGGCTTGGAGCGCGCCAGGGAGCTCGCGGAAGCGTCGGGGCGGGCGGCGGAGCCGCTGGTGGAGAACTCCGTAGGTGCTGGCACCCAGCTCTGCTCGACCTTCGACGCTCTGGGGGAGGTTACGCGGCGGGCCGGGGTGCGGGCCTGTGTGGACACGGCCCACGCTTTCGTCGCCGGCTACGACCTCGCGATCCCCGGCGGCCCCCGCCTCGTCGCCGCCGAGCTTCAGGCGGCGCTCGGGGACGCGGTCGGGCTCGTCCACCTGAACGACGCGAAAAACGAGCTCGGCAGCCACAGGGACGGCCACCGCAAGGTGGGGGAGGGCATGATACCCGCCGCCTCGTGGGCCGAGCTTTTCGCCGCGCTCCCCGGCGTTCCCGTGGTCATGGAGACGCCCTACGAGGACCCGGACGCCGACGCCGAAGAGGTGCGGCTCGTCAAGGAGTTGGCGGGCGGGTTGCGCAAAGCGGCGGCCGGGCGATAGAATCCACATTGTGAAGACGATCGAGATCACCCCGAAGAGCAAGGACGGCGACCTCCTCAGGGCGATAGGAGAGACCTTACGCGCCGAGCGCACGGAGCGCGGCCTGACCCTCAAGCAGGTGGCCGAAGACGCCCACGTCTCCGTCTCCTACCTAGCCGAGATCGAACGCGGCGAGAAAGACCCTTCCTCCAGGGTCCTCGAGAGCATCGCGGGCGGCCTGAAGGTCGAGGTCAGCGAACTGCTCGTCCGTATCGCCTCCTCGCTCGAACCGGCGCCCGTCGTCCCGGTCGCGAACTCGCTGGCAGCGTAAGTAGCACGCTCCGGCCCGCTTCGCGCGCCTCCGCTTCCAGCACCGCGCCTTCGCGCCCTGTCAGCACGTCTCTTTCAGGGCCCTTTAGCTTTCTGGTGCGTTGGCGGGTTTGCCGGGAAAAGGGTCATGGAGCGCCGGTTTGGTCGGGTTTTTCCCGATATGGAGGCGGTGCACGAGGTGGTGGGAGCCGAGCCGATGTACCTCTATACGCTCGGGAGCAACCAGGCGAACGCGCACGTCTACTGGCACGTCGTTCCGCTGGCGCCGGGGGGCCTTACGAGTAGCAGCAGGGGGCATGGGCCGGTCGGGATGACGGAGTCCTGAAGATTTCGGAGCGGGGGATGTCCCGGCTGGCGGGGCGGATCGGGTGGAGGTTGTAGCGGGCTTGTACGTCTTCAGGAAGATCACGGCCCCGGATGCGGAGGAGATCTCACGCTGGCGTTACCCAGATCCCTACGCCGCCTACAACGGCGACCCGACCTCCGTTCCCGGCCTGCTCGACCCCCGCTACAACTACCACGCCGTCACAGGTCCCGAGGGCGAGCTCGTCGGCTACTTCTGCTTCGGCGCGGACGCCACCGTGCCGGTCGGCCGCAAGCTGGGCCTCTACGATGAGGATGCCCTGGACGTCGGCCTCGGCATGCGGCCGAACCTCACCGGGCGGGGCCTGGGACTGGGTTTCATGCAGGCCGGCCTCCGCTTCGCCGGGCAGACCTTCTCGCCCACCGCTTTCCGCCTGACCGTCGCCGCGTTCAACAGGCGGGCCGTGAAGGTTTACGGGGCCGCCGGCTTCGAGGTTGTCCGCGCCTTCGGAGACCGGGGGGACGAATGGCTCCTCATGAGGCGTCCGGCGTAGCCGCGCCCCGCGCCGGGGGCTGAAGCCTACGCGGCGAAGAGGTAGGCGGCCATCACGCTCACGAAGTTGTATCCGGCGTGCGCGAGGAAGCTCGCGGTGGTGTTGTAGCGGCGTCGCAGATAACCGAGCCCCAGGGAGAGAACGAAGATGTAGCCCAGGAGCAGGGATGGGCCGTACTGCACGTGCATAGAGGCGAAGAGGATGGAGGTCGGGACGATGCCGAGGACCGGCTGGACCGCGCCGCGGAAGAGCGTCTCCTCGCCGAGGCCCGCCCCGATCCCGATCAGGAGCGCGAAGAGCACGGCCGCGCCCACGCCCATCCCCCGCGGGTCGAAGAGGGTGCCCGAGATCTCCCCGACCTCCCGGTACAGCTGCGGCTGGAACTCCCTGAACAGCGCGTCCGCCCCGAGCGACACCGCGAACGCCAGCGCCACGAAGGCCGCGACGACGCCTATCTGCGCCGGGCCGAGGGGCCCGTAGCCGAGGCGGTCGAGGGTCGGGCGCAAACCGCGCCGGATGCCGGCGCCCACGCCGAGGACGGCGACCACGACGAACGGGAGCTGGCTCGCCAGGAGCAGGCCAACGGGTAGGCTGCCGCCCGTGCCGAGAGAGAAGGCCCCGATCTCCTCCAACTGGTCGAAGCCGAGGATGCCGATCAGGTTGTTCGTGAGCAGCACCATCGCGAAGAGCCACAGCGCGAGCAGGACGGGCGGGTCGGTCACGAAGCTCGGGGGCCGCCGGCCGACGATCTTGAGCAGGGTCGGGACGCACAGGGCCACCCCGATGATGCCCGCCGCGAACACCGCGCCGGCCGTGATCGCCAGCAGCCCCGGCGGGTATATCTCCGGTGGCACCCCGCCCGAGAGCCGCGCCGCCCCAAGAAGCGTCCCCGCTCCCAGCACCAGAAGCGAGACGAAGAGCAGCACGATCCAGAACGAGATCTCGGCCCGCCGGCTCT
>CADCUT010000004.1 GCA_902805975.1 uncultured Rubrobacteraceae bacterium
GATCTACCCGACGGCCGTCGTGGCCCCCGAGCCGGAACCCGAGCCGGAGCCCGACCCGCAGCCCGCGCCGCAGACGTCCCGCCAACCGCAGCGCGTCCGTCCGGCCCCGACGGTCGCCTCCTCGGCCGGGCGAACGGACCGCCGGGGCCGGGGGCGCGGCTTGCTCGCCGCCCTCGCGCTCGTGGCCGTGCTCGCCGTGATCGGGGCTTTCGCCTTGCCGGGCCTTCTCAGCGGAGGAGGGGGCACCGCCCAGCAGAACGACCCGCAGAACGAGCAGGCCCGGGCCGGAGGGTCCGAGGGAGGGGGCGGCAACGAGAACCGGGGGGCTGGGGGCGACGGCGGCGCCGCGAGCACACCGGAGCCGACCACCCAGAACACCCCGAACCCCGAGGAGACGCCCGCGCCTTCCGAGGGCGGGTCGGGGCAGGGAGGCGGCAACGACGAACCGTCCGGTGGGGACGGCGGGCTCACCGCCGAGGATGCCGAGCAGACGGTCCGGGAACACTACGAGGTGGCCGCCAGCGACGATTACCGGGACGCCTGGAGCTATCTCTCGTCGAGCTACCAGCAGGAGTGGGGCTCCCCCGGCGCGTGGACAAACCAGTTCCGCACGCTGGAGAGCGTGGAGTTTACCAGTGGGCCGAGCGCCGAGGTAAGCGGGGACACGGCCACGGTCTCGTTCAGCACCGTAGCCCGCCACACGAACCGCATCGACAGGCCGAGCCTCACGGCGACGCTCGTCAACGAGGGTGGCGAGTGGAAAATCGACAGCTTGTAGGCCTGGCATGAGAGTTTACGGAAGGAAACCGTTCTGAAGACCGCATTGACGGCACTGGTATCCGCGATCATCGGGGGGCTCGTGACCGCGCTCTTCCTGCTCATCGGGATGTGGGGTAGCCTGGAAGAAGGGACCGGCGCGGGCGGTGACACGGGCAACGTGACCATAAAGCAGGCCCCGGCGCCCAGGGAGCCTTCCGAGACCTCGGCGACCATCGACGACGAGGGCCTCTCCGTGCGCGACGTGTACCGGGAGGACGGCCCGGGCGTCGTGAGCGTGGACGTGACGTCCGAGGAGATGGGGCCCGGCGGCGGCTCCGGGTTCGTCCTGGACCAGGGGGGGCATATCGTCACCAACCAGCACGTGGTGGAGGGCGCGGAGGAGATCTCGGTGAGGTTCGCCAGCGGCGTGAGGGAGCCGGCCGAGCTCGTGGGGGAGGACGCCTCCACGGATGTCGCGGTCATCAGGGTGGACGCGCCGGAGAGTTTGCTCCGGCCGCTGACGCTCGGGGACTCTGCGGCTTTGGGGGTCGGGGACCCGGTTATCGCCATCGGGAACCCGCTCAACGTCGGCATCAGCGTCACGACGGGCATCGTGAGCGGGCTCGAGCGCCCGATCGAGGCGCCCAACGACTTCACCATCAGCAACGCTGTGCAGACGGACGCGGCCATAAGCTCGGGCAACTCCGGGGGGCCTCTTCTGGACGCGCGGGGGACGGTCATCGGGATCAACTCCCAGGTCGCCTCGGCGGGCTCCCAGGGCGTCGCCCAGGGGGTCGGGTTCGCCGTGCCCATCGACACCGTCAGGGGTGTTGTGGAGGAGCTCATAACCACCGGCGAGGTCGTCCACGGGTTTCTCGGGGTGGAGATGTTCGAGTTGGGGGTCGATGAGATCTCCGCCTACACGGGCCTCACGCCGGAGGAATTGTCGGACAGGTACGGGCTCCCGGCCAACGGCGCCATCGTCAGGGAGGTCACGCCCGGCGGGCCGGCCGAGGACGCCGGCATCAGCGGCGGGGCCACAGAGGATATCGAGGCCGTCCCGGGCGTACCCGTCGAGGGGGACGTCATCACCGCCGTCGAGGGCGAGACGGTCACGGCCTCAGACGACGTCATAAAGGCCGTCAACGCTACGGACCCCGGGGACAGGCTCACCGTTACGGTCGTCTCCCCGAACGGGGACCCGCGCGAGGTAGAGGTGACCATAGCCCCCCGCCCGGAAGACGCGTAGGAGGCCCCGGATGACGGACGCCGACGGCCGGAAGCGCGACGCCGCCCGCGCGGCGGTCGAACGCTTCGTCCGGGACGGCGCGACCATCGGCCTCGGCTCCGGCACCACCTCGGCCTTCGTCGTGATGAGGATCGGCGAGCTACTGGAGGCCGGGGAGCTCCGCGGGGTACGCGGCATCCCTACCTCGGAGAGCACGGCCGCCCTCGCGAGAGAGGTCAACATCCCCATGGTCTCCCTCTCTGAGGCCCGGCCCACGCTCACCCTGGATGGCGCGGACGAGATCTCCCCGGACCTCGCCGCCGTCAAGGGCCTCGGCGGAGCCCTGTTGCGCGAGAAGATAGTCGCCGCCGCCTCCACAACGGGCCTCGTCCTCGTCGCCGATGCCACAAAGATGGTAGATGCTCTAGGCACCCGGTCGCCGGTCCCCGTCGAGGTCGACCCCTACGGCTGGCAGGCGACCCTTGACGCCCTCTCCACTTTAGGCTGTAAACCCAGCCTGCGCACGGACGCCGCAGGCCCCGAGCACCCCTTCGTCACGGACGGCGGCCACTACACCGCCGACTGCGCCTTTGAAGGTATCGAGGACCCGACCGCCCTCGAAGCCGCCGTCAAGGCCATCCCCGGCGCCCTCGAATGCGGCCTCTTCGTCGACCTCGCCGTCGCCGCCGTCGTCGCCGGCGAAGACGGCGTCAGGGTTCTGGAGAAGTAGGTTCGAGGTTTTAGGTGCCAGGTAACGTACCGATTGTCGCCGCGTTACCTGACCCGCATGGGAGAGGTACCTGCATCCGGCAGGACGCATCGATCGCACGGCAAGGGACCTTCCGATCCAGACCCAATTGTAGGGGCGGGTCTACTACCCGCCCGCGCGGCTATGCTCGGCGGAACAACCTGATCCACGCCGGGAAGAACGTGCACGCGAACGCGAGGGCGAGCACGCCGGCGAGAGCCTTGCCGTCGCGGCGGCGGGAGAAGACGCTCCATGAGAGCACGATCCAGAAAAGCATGTTCCCCGAGGCCACGGCGTAGACCCAGCTCGAGAACTTGTGCTGGTCGCCGAAAAAGCCCATCTCCTCGATGGGCGGGAAGCTCGTATCTTCGTCCATGCGCGAGCGGAGCGCGACCACCGGCAGCACGTTGGCCGAGATTATGCCAACCGCCCAAGCGGGCAGCGCCAGCGGGCCGTCGAAGCGTCCCCTGAGCCCGTACGTCAGGCAGACCGTCAGCAGGATGTTCGAGGTGGCGCCAGCGTAGACCGGGACCGGAAACCGGCCCATGTCCCGCAGGTCGTCCATCTCGTCGAGGCGCTTGGGTCTTTGGTCTCCCACGGCGGCGGGCGCTAGCCGGTCGCTAGCTCGTCGCGGCGCCGAAGCCGGCGCGGGAGCCCGGGCGGCTCTTGCCGGTCCGCTCCTTGTCCACGACGAGCTTGTAGATCGAGTCGTACTCGACAAAGACGGTCGCTTTGCCGTCCTGCATCCTGACGCGCAGGTGGTCGTCCTCGGCCTCTATCTCTTTCACGTCGTCGTTCTCGACCGTGAAGGTGTCGCGGCGGTCCCAGATCACCAGGTTCGCCTCTTCCTTTGCCGCCTCGTCTATGGCCTTCTGGATCAGCTCTCTCTTCATCTCTGTAACTCCTCGCTATGGGATTTTCGCTCCAGACGTCCGGCCTATTCTACTTTAGAAACCGGATCCGGTAGGAGAGGCCCGCCCCTTCGTCTACAATGTCCGCCGGACGGACGACGGAAGGAACGGAGGGTTTTGAAGGGCGTGGCTCGCAGGGTGAGGGATCTCGATCGGGCCGCCTTCCGGGCGGTGTTCGGCCTCAAGTGGACGCCGCTGACGGCCGTGCTGCGCTTCTTCACGGTGGTCGGCACCGCCGGTTTTCTCTGGGGCTCCTTCGCCTTTGCGGCCTTCCTCTTCACGGGCCTCGAACCGTACAACCTCCTCGCCCCCTGGGCCGCCGTCGCCGGCTCCTGGACGCTGGCCGAGGGCGCCAAGTACCTCTTTGACCGCGCCCGCCCCTTTACCTGGGACACCGGGATCGCTCCCCTCATAAAGACGCCTTCTTCGAGCTCCTTCCCGTCGGGCCACTCCGCCACGGCCGCCGCCGGAGCCCTGACGCTCTCGGTCATCTACCCGGCCTTCGCCCCGCTCCTGGTGCCGGCCGGGCTCCTCGTCATCCTCTCCCG
Source organism: uncultured Rubrobacteraceae bacterium (assembly GCA_902805975.1). Classification (GTDB taxonomy): domain Bacteria; phylum Actinomycetota; class Rubrobacteria; order Rubrobacterales; family Rubrobacteraceae; genus Rubrobacter_D. The sequence goes on from CADCUT010000004.1 coordinate 4,195, forward strand.
GGTCTACCTCGGCGTCCACTTCCCCTTTGACGTGCTCGCCGGAGCCGCCATAGGACTCGTGACCGCGGGGCTCGTCCTCGCCGGGGCGGCCGTCCTGTGGTGAACCGTCTTACCCCCGCAGCCGGGAAGCCACGGTAGAAAACCCTCATGAGCGTGCCGCGCTACTTCACCATTGGCGCCGTGTCCCCCGACCTCGCGTCATTGAAGGCCCTGGACGAGAGGCTGGAAGACCTCGGCGTCCCCGGCGATTCGCACCTGATCCTCATCCGACGGCGCGACGAGGCGCTCGCCGGCGTAACCCTGCCGGGCGCGCGGACGGCGCGGGTCGAGTCCGGGCTCTCCCGGACCCAGTGGTTCGAGCTCTTCAGCACCTACCTCGGCGTGACGGCCGTGAGCGTCCTCATGGGTGCTGTGCACCTTCCAACCGGCCTCGCCGTGCAGGCCGTCATGACCCTGGCCGTCCTCGTAGGTCTCATCCTCTACCACCGCCGCCCGCAACTGGAGAAGAAGATCCTGCGCATGGGTCTCCCCGAGAGGCTGGCCGAGGAGTGGCAGGGCGCCTTCCCCAATGGGTTCGCCCTCTCCCTCGTCACCGTCCCCGCCGAGCGCTTCGACGACGCCCAGGAAGCCTTTCTCGAAGACCCGAAACTGCTCGCCCCCCAGGCCGTGGACCGCCGTCCGGTCTGAGGGCGCTGTGGGCTTGATAACCATGGCTTTGCCCGGCCTGGCAGCGTCGCCCTTCCGTTCGTACTAAGCTGAAAGCGCGGGTCACGGGCCCGGCGTCCCGAGAGCGAAGGAAGGAGCGACGTGATCGTTCGAGAGCTACAGGACTCTTTCGTGCTGATCAGGCAGCACGACCACGCCCTGGCCTCCGGGGAGTTCGCCCGTCACTGGCGGAACCCTCCCGGGCCGCGCGACTCCACCCTCTTCGCCGTGGCCCAGCACGACGCGGCGTGGAAGGGGCCCGACGCTTCAATCTCCTGGAACGAGGAGAGGGACCGGCCCTTCTCGTTCCAGGACTACCCTGTCGAGGCCAAGGTGAGGGCTTATGCGGAGGGGCTGGATTGGCTGGAGGAGCAGGACGCCTACGCGGCGTGCCTGTGCAGCATGCACTACGAGATGCTCGTTCGCCGCTTCGGCAGGACGGAGGCGGAGGCTCGCTTCGTCGAGGCCCAGGTCGGCCGCCAGGAGAGGCTCCGGGCCACCATGACGGAAGAAGAGATCGGAGGTCTGGACCGTAACCTGCGGTTTCTGAGGCTGTGCGACGGGCTCTCCCTTTTCGTCTGCCTCAACGAGCCCGGCGAGGACGAGAGCCCGCCCCCCTACCCCGAGGGCTTCGAGTTCGACGGGCGGCGCTTCGAGCCCCTCTGGGAAGACCGGCGCACGCTTCGTCTGGAGCCCGACCCGTTTGCCGAAGCCTTCGAGATCTCCATCCCGTACGGGAGGGTCGGCCGGGACCGGCAACCTCTAGACGGCGGACGCATCGAGCTCCGGGTGGGGGCCGGAGGGCCACCGGACGCCCGCGGCTGATACAGTATTCGGCACTGCCGAAAAGACCCGTACACCTTCCGGAGAGGACGACATGAGAGACGCATCCTACGAGTTCTTCAAGAGGTTGCTTTCGACGCCGGGGCCGAGCGGCTACGAGGCGGCGGCGGCAGAGGTCTGGCGGGAGGAGGCGCGGCGGTTCGCCGAGGTCCGGGGGGACCGGATGGGCAACTCGCTGGCGACCATCGGGGCCGGCGGGGGGCCGAGGATCATGCTCGCCGGTCACATAGACGAGATCGGCGTGATCATCACCCACATCGACGAGGGGGGGAGGCTCCGGTTCACCGGTATCGGGGGCTGGGACCCCCAGGTCCTCGTCGGCCAGCGGGTGCGGCTTCGGACGCAGGGCGGCGAGGTGGTCGGCGTTATCGGCAAGAAAGCCATCCACCTGATGGAGCCCGAGGAGCGCAAAAAGGCCTCCCAGATAAAGGGGCTCTGGATCGACATCGGCGCGAAAGACGCGGAAGAGGCTAGAGGCCTGGCCCGCGTCGGTGATTCCGGCGTCCTCGACCAGAGCCTCGTCGAGCTCCCGAACGGCCGCGTAGCCTCCCGCTCGGTGGACAACCGCATGGGCGCGTTCGTCGTGCTCGAAGCCCTGCGCCTGCTCTCCGAGGAAGAGAGCGTGGGCGCCGAGGTCGTGGCGGTCGCGTGCGTGCAGGAGGAGATAGGCCTCTACGGGGCGCGGGGCGCCGCCTTCGGCCTCGACCCGCACGCCGCCATCGCGGTGGACGTTACCCACGCCACCGACACCCCCGGCATCTCCAAGGACGAGAACGGCGACCACGCCCTCGGGTCCGGCCCCGTAATAGCGCGGGCCTCCAACCTCAGCCCGCTCGTCTCAGAGGGCCTCATCGCGGCGGCCGAGACGGCCGGCATCCCGTACACCCTCCAGGCCGACTCCCGCTCGACGGGGACGGACGCCGACGCCATCCAGTTCCAGCGGGCCGGTATCGCCACGGGCCTGGTCTCCTGCCCGAACCGCTACATGCACTCGCCCAACGAGATGGTCGATCTTGAGGACGTGGAGAACTGCGCCCGCGTGATCGCCGCCTACATCAAGGGGCTCGGCGCCGACGCGGACTTCGTCCGCTAGGACGGCTCCGCCGTGACCGCGGCCAAGAGCGAGGAGGGACGCCGGAGCCCCGCGCTCGTCGAGGCGTCCCTGCTGCTCACGGTCTTCTTTTTCGGGACGAACTTCACGGCGGTGAAGCTCGTGGTCGCCGATGTGCCGCCCGTGCTCTTCGCGGCGGCCCGCTTCACCCTGGCCGGGCTGATCTTGTTCGCGATCTCCCGCTTCGCCGAACCCGGCACCAGGCTCAAGAGGAACGACGTCCTCCCCGTACTCGGCCTCGGCGTCGTCGGCATAACCCTCACCCAGACGGTCTTTACCGTCGGTGTGGGCCTCACGACCGCCGCCAACACCGCCCTTGTTTACTCGACGAGCCCCGTATGGGGCATGCTGCTCGGCTTCGCCCTCGGCCTTGAGCGCCCGCGCCTCGCCGGCATCCTCGGCATCGGGCTCTCGCTCGTGGGGGTCGGTTTTATCGTGTACGGGGGCCTGGAGTTCGCTGGCACGAGCCTCGTCGGGGACGCCCTCATCCTCGCCGCGGCCGTCTTCTGGGGCTCCTACACCGTTCTCTCCCTGGGCCTTCTCGAACGCTACCCGCCGATCTCGCTCGCCGCCTACGCCATGACCCTAGGCGGCCTCGTCGCCTTCCCGCTCTCGCTGCTCGACCCGCACACCCTCGACCCCGCCGCCATCGACGCGACGACCTGGACCGCCGCCGCGTACTCGATGCTCTTCTCCTCGGCCTTCGGCTTCGCCGCGTGGGGCTGGGGCGTCTCCCGGGCGGGCGCCAACCGCGTGCTCATCTACCAGTACCTCGTAACCCTGATCGGCGTCAGCACCGGCATAGTCTTGCTCGGCGAACGCTTCGGGCCGGGGCAGTTAGTCGGGGCCGCCGTCATCGTAGCCGGCGTCTACCTGGCGAAGAGGTAGGCATCGGCTTTCGGGGTACGGAGTCTCAGAGGACCGGGAACCGCCGAACGATGCGCGGCTTCTACGAGGTATTGACAAGAGCTCTGGAGGTAGGTCGTGAACAGGGAAGAAGTGTCGGGGCTTGTGGGGCGCAAGGTCGCCATCAGGCTCACGAACGTCGAGGCGCGGGGCGTAGAGATGGTGGCGACGCTGGCGGAGGTGCGCGGGGATGGGATCCTGCTCTCCGAGGTTGGCGAGCTCGGGCCCGGGCCGACGATGTTCTGCCCGTGGGAGTCCCTGCACCAGGTCCGCGAACGTCCCTCGTGGCTCCGGCCGCCGCACGAGGAGCCCGCAGATGGACCGGGGGATCCGGCAGAGCACGAGTCGTTCGAGGTGGGGGAGGTGCCCGCCGGGGAGGAGGGGCCCGAACTACCCGTCGAGCGCCGAAGGGAGACGTCAGCGCGCAACCTGGAGCGGGTAGTGCCCATCGCGCAGCGGCGCGCGGTCGGTGATGTCACGGTCGCCCTGGCGTCGCTCGAGCTCTACGGGGAGGGGGTCGGGGTCTTGCAGTGGCGCGTATCCCTCGGGGAGAGCGCGTTCCGAGAAGAGCCTGCTCTCGGGTTCGGCATACCGGAGCCGGTGTTCGAGATCCGAGACGGCGCCGGCCGGGACCTGCCCTGGTCCCCGCAGCACTCCGGCGCCAGCGACATGGAGGCCGAGGGCAGCGTGCGGGTAGAGGGGTTGCCTGAGACCGGGGAGCTTGAGATCCGGGTACCGCGTCTGGTCGCCGACGCTTACGAGGACGGAGAGTACGCGGGGGATGGGCCGTCGTATGAGGGCCCGTGGGTCTTCCGGTTCTCCCTCTGACCGCGCGCACCGGCCGCGCGGGTAGCGCGCGGAGGTTCTCCCGGATCCCTCGCGGCCCTCACCAGGGGATCGGTTGGCGGTCCCGGAAGAAGCCGCCGTTGGGGCCATCGGCTGGCAGCGTCGCGAGCCAGACGAGGGTGTCCGCGGCCTGCTCCGGGCTCCGGGGGGCGCCGGAGCCCCCCATCTCGGTGCGGACCCAGCCGGGGCACATCGCGTTGGCCTTCACGTCGCCGCGCACGGCTCCGGCGACCTTGACCGTAAGCGCGTTCTGGGCGGCCTTCGAGGCGCCGTAGGCCACGGGCCCTATACCCTCCCCGAACGAACCGCCGCCGGAGGAGACGTTGACGACCCGCCCGTAGCCGCGCCGCACCATCGCCGGCACGAACGCCCGGCAGGTCCGGAAGGGTCCCAGCGTGTTGATCTCCAACGCCCGCCTGAACGTCTCCTCGTCCACCGAGAAGACGCCCTCCGTCGGGTAGACACCTGCGTTGTTCACGAGCACGTCCACCTCGATGCCCGCCTCGGAGAGCCGCCGCGCGCACGCCTCGACGCTCCCGCCGTCGCCCACGTCGACCTCTTCAAAGGAGACGGCGAGGCCCTCTCCCCTCAGCGCACCAGCCGCTTCCTCGCCCCGTTCCGGCTCCCTGGCGGTCAGCACGACCCGGAGGCCCAACCTTGCGAGCTGGCGGCAGGCTTCGAAGCCGATGCCGCGGTTTCCACCCGTGACGAGCGCCGTGCGGGTCGCCGTCTCCTCAGCCACGCGGGGCCTCAAAGGCCGTCGAGACGGAGACGGTCTCCCAGCGCTCGAGGTCCGCGCGCACGGAGTCGAGCTTCCCGCGGACGCCTTCGACGGCGTCGGGGCCGAGCGGCAGGCGAAGGGGCGCGTCTTCGGAGTCGAGGGCCGTCATGATCGCCCGGGCGGCCTTTGCGGGGTCGCCGGGCTGGGTGCCGTCTATGCCCGTGATCATCTCCCGCGTGGGACCCACGGTGCCGGCGTACTCCGGCATCTCCCGTGACTGCGCCAGCGCCCCGCCGGAGAAGCCGGTCCGGAAGGCCCCGGGCTCGACGATGAGTACCTTGATGCCGAAAGGGGCGACCTCGGGGGCGAGAGCCTCGCTGAACCCTTCGAGGGCGAACTTCGTGGCGCAGTAAGCGCTGAAACCGGGGTAGGCGACCTGGCCGCCGAAGGAGCTCATCTGAACGATGGCCCCCGTACCCTGGCGGCGCATGACGGGCAAGACGGCGCGGACCAGCGCCGCCGGTCCGAAGACGTGGACGTCGAAGATCTCACGCAGTTCCTGCTCGGGCGTCTCCTCGACGGCCCCGACCTGCCCGTGACCGGCGTTGTTGACCAGCACGTCCAGGCGGCCGAACTGCTCTAGCACCTCGTCCACCGCCCGCCGGACCCCCTCCGGGTCCGTCACGTCGAGCGCAATGGCGTAGGCCCTCTCCGGCGCCTCGCTCACCAGGTCCTCCAGCCTCTCCGCCCGGCGGGCCGTCGCGGCGACCTTGTCCCCGCGTGCCAGCGCCGCCTCCGCAATCGCACGCCCGAACCCCGACGAACCTCCGGTGACGAGCCAGACGCGCCCGGAGCCCGCTTCTCGTTCGTCCATGCTCTCCTCCGATCCCTGGTTACGTACGAAGAATAGGATACGATAGCGAAGCCCGGTCTTATTGAACGTTCTTGCTGTCTTTGGCGTAGCGGCCCGGCGTGACGCCGACGAGGCGCTTGAAGCGGCGGGAGAGGTGGCTCTGATCTGCGAAGCCCGTCTCCCGCGCCACGCGCGCGGCCGGCCAGCCCCGCAGCAAAAGGCTTCTCGCGCGGTCGACGCGCGCCTGGGCCTGGTAGGCGTGCGGCGGCAGCCCGACCTCATCCCGAAAGACCCGGGCCAGGTGGAACGGGCTCAGGTTCGCCAGGCGGGCGAGTTCTTCCAGCGAGACGCCCCGCCCGAGGTTGTCCTCCAGGTACTCGCGCGCCAGCCTCACGGCCCGGCGCTCCCGCCCGGGGGGCGGCGAGGGGCGGACGCCCGCGTGACGCTCCACGAGCCGCGCCAGCACGAAGAGGAGACGCGCGTCCTGTTCGAGCCTCGGGGCCGCGCCTTCCAGTGCCACGTGCAGCCTCAGGAAGTCCCGGGCCAGGGGCCTGTCCATGATTATGGGGTCGCGGAAGAAGGGCGGAGGCCCAGCCCTTCCGGCACCCTCCGTCGCCGCCCTCGCGAGCAGGTCCGGTTCGGCGTACATCATCCGGAAGCTCGAAGGGGACCTGCGCTCCTCGGGGTCCCTGGCCGAGTGAACCTCGCCCGGGTGGACGACGCTCAGGCTTCCCACCGGCACGGCGTGGCTCGTACCCCGGTAGCCGTAGACGCCGGGGAAGTCCAGGCTCAGGCAGATCTGGTACTCCCCGTGCGAGTGCTTGGGCAGCTCCTCCGCCGGACCCGGCGCGTAGCGGTACTTCTCGAGGAGCAGACCCCCGCGCAGCCACGCCCGTACGCCGTACCGCATCGTGGCCGCGGGGGCGGGGACCGCTACCCGCCCCAGGTGAGCCTCAGGACCCGCAGCCAGTTCCCGTGCGCGAGCTTTTGCAGCTCCGCCTCGCCGTAGCCGCGCTCCCGCAGCGCGGCGAGCAGGTTCGGCAGCCCCGAGGCATCGCCGATGGCCGCGGGCACCTTCGCCCCGTCGAAGTCAGATCCGAAGCCGACCCGGTCGATGCCGACCCTCTCCACGAGGTAGTCCACGTGGCGCACGACCGTACCGAGCGGCGTGTCCGCGTCGTCGTTGCCGTCCTCGCGCAGAAACGAGACGGCGAAGTTGACGCCGACCATGCCGTCGGAGTCCCTTATGGCGTCCAGCTGGCGGTCGGTGAGGTTGCGGGAGGAGTGGCAGAGGGCGTGGGCGTTTGAGTGGGTCGCGACGAGCGGGGCCTCCGAGAGGCCGGCGACGTCCCAGAAGCCTCTCTCGTTGAGGTGGGAGAGGTCGATCAGGACGCCCAGCCGGTTGCACTCCCGCACGAGCTCCCGCCCCGCCTCCGTCAACCCAGGTCCGGTATCCGGCGATGACGGGAACCGGAACGGGACGCCGTGCGCGTAGTCGTTCGGACGGCTCCACACCAGCCCGAGCGAGCGCAGGCCGCGCTCGTACACCTCCTCTAGCGCACCGGGGTCGGCGCCCAGGTTCTCAGCGCCCTCGAAGTGGAGGATGGCGGCGAGCGTGCCGTCGTCTATGCAGCCGTCTATCTCCGCCGCCGTCCGGACGACCTTGAGCTGCCCATCCGACTCCCCTTCCAGCCGGAACAGGAGCTTCGTCATCGCGTCCGCGAAGCCGCCGGCGTAGTCAGGGTCGAGCGGCGGGGAGCCCGAGACCTCGTAGCCGGTGGCGGTAACGGTGAGCGCGGCCTCCTCCGTCCAGCCGGCCTTCGGGTTCGGGGGCGCGAAGCAGGCGAAGAAGCCGCCGCCGAAGCCGCCTTCGAGGGCGCGGGGGAGGTCCAGGTGGCCGACGTCACTCTTCTCGAAAAAACTGCGTCCTCCGCCACGCCTGCGGAGGAGCAGGTTCAGCAACGTGTCGTTGTGGCCGTCGAAGATGGAGATATGTTCCACCCGGACGATGATACCGCCGACGGCCACGCAACGACGGCCGGCTGCGTGCCTACGGCAGCAGCCGCGAGATACCGCTGAAGGTGGTGGACTCGCTCGACTTCATGGCGAGCAGCGAGGTCACGCCGACGATGCCGCCAAGGATGGCTATGTTCGCGTTGCCGAGCAGGTTCACCGACCGCAAGAGGGCCGTCGCCTTCTCGGGCGTGCGGGCGGACGGGGTGGTCCCGCTCGCGATGGGCACCGCGCCACCCGGTGCCTGATCGGCGAGCGACCTGCCCTGGACCATGCTGGCGAGGCCGGTCAGGGCCCCGGCCACGAACAGGGCGTCCTTGGCCAGGACCAGGCCGCGCGTCTGCTGGTCTATCTCCTGTCCCGAGAGGCCGAGCCGTCCCGGGAACCAGGTGGCGGCGGCCGTGGCGAAGGAGGCCGCGTTGACGAGGTTGTAGCGGTTCCAGGCCGTGTTCAGCAGCTTGCCGCGGTCCGCCTCGTCGTCGAGGACGTCGAGGTTCGCGTTCAAGGCGACCTTACCGAAGAGTTGGCCGCCGAAGCAGGCGGCGAGGCCGAGGTTGTGGGCGGCCCAGGCGGCGCCAGACAGTTTCGCCATGAGGAACTCCTTCTGTTGGGGGGCTTTATGTACCCTGTGCGTGTCCGCGTCTATACCCGGGGGGCGCGGAATAAAACGGACGCCTGGGTATGCCCGCACAAAGGAGAGCGGGGCCGCCAGAAGCGACCCCGCCCAGAACCCCGAATCTTCCCTAGTACTTCGGGACGCTCGGGTCGATCTCCTCGCTCCAGGCGGTGATGCCGCCCTTGACGTTGTAGACGTTCTCAAAACCCGCGTCCTGCAAGAGCTTCACGGCCTTGGCGCTCCGCCCGCCGGTCTTGCAGTGGATGGCGAAGTTCTCGCTCTGGTCGAACTCCGCGAGGCGCCGCGGCAGCTCGCCCAGGGGCACGAGCCTCACGCCGATGTTCGCCACCTCGTACTCGTGCGGCTCGCGCACGTCGAGCACGTTGATCGGCTCGCCGTCATCCATCTTCTGCTTGAGATCCTGAACGGTGATCTCCGGCACGCCGTTTTTCTCCTCGGCGGCGTTGGCCTGGGGGATGCCGCAGAACTCCTCGTAGTCGATAAGCTCGGTAACCGTCGGGTTCTCGCCGCAGATGGGGCAGCCCGGGTCCTTACGCAGCTTCATCTCGCGGAAGCTCATCCCGAGGGCGTCGTAGAGCATCAGGCGCCCGATCAGGGGCTCGCCGATGCCGAGGATCAGCTTGACCGCCTCGGTCGCCTGGATCACCCCGATGGCGCCGGGGAGGATGCCGAGCACCCCGCCTTCGGCGCAGGAGGGAACCAGGCCCGGCGGGGGCGGCTCGGGGTAGAGGCAGCGGTAGCAGGGGCCTTCCTCGGCCCAGAACACGCTCGCCTGGCCCTCGAAGCGGAAGATCGAGCCGTAGACGTTCGGCTTGCCGAGAAGTACGCACGCGTCGTTGACGAGGTAGCGGGTCGGGAAGTTGTCCGTGCCGTCCACGATCACGTCGTAGTCGGCGAAGATCTCCAGAGCGTTCTCGCTCGTGAGCGCCTCCTCGTGCACCACGACCTCGACGTTGGGGTTGATGTCCAGGATCTTGTCCCTGGCGCTCTCGACCTTCGGCCTACCGACGTCGGAGGTGCCGTGGATGATCTGGCGCTGCAAGTTCGACTCGTCGACCACGTCGAAGTCGACGATGCCGATGGTCCCGATCCCCGCCGCCGCGAGGTACAGCGCGAGCGGGCTCCCAAGGCCCCCGGTGCCGACGGTGAGCACCTTGGCGGCCTTTAGCTTCTTCTGCCCTTCGAGGGCGACCTCGGGCATGATGAGGTGGCGGCTGTAGCGGGCTATCTCGTCGTTGGAGAGCTCGACAGCCCCGTTGGGCGAGTGCACTAGCGGTTCGCGCGTCTGCATGTTATGGAATCCTCTTTGTAGAGAGCTGGTCTTTGGGGGCTAGTCTCGCAGGGCGCCTAGAGACATCGCCCGCCGGGGCTACCGCCGGCGATGGAGGGGATTATGGAGAGCTCATCGCCCTCTCCGACCTCGGTGTCGGGGCCGTCGAGGTAGCGGATGTCCTCGTCGCCCTTGTACACGTTGACGAACGAGCGGAGCTTGCCGTCGCCGGTGTAGAGGTGTTGCTTGAGATCGGGGTACTCGGTGGCGAGGTTCCCGAGCGCGTCGCCCGCGGTGCCGCCGCCCACATCGACCTGCGACTCTCCACCCGTGTACTGCCTCAAGGGCGTTGGGATCTTGACCTTCGGCATAATATTCTCCTCTTCTGTTCTTAACCTACGATGGGTTCTTCGTCGTAACCGGAACGGTCGTCTTTGAGGAGCCACGACCGCGTGTCCTGCACGCTCTCCTCGCTGACGGAAGCTATTACGTAAGAGTAGCCGGGCCAGGCGTGGTCCCGGTCGTACTCGGAGGGCTCCGCCGGGTGGTCCGGGTGGGAGTGGTAGAAGCCGAGCAGGCCCATCTCCCTCTCCTCGGCCCGCTCCTCGAACTCCTTGATCTTTAACGGCTCGATCAGGAACCGCCTGGACCGCTCGTCCTCGTGGGTGTTCTCAGCCCGCCACACGTCGACGACGACCTTGGTCCCGCCGGCGTCGATGCCGACGAGGGCGCCCGCGCACTCTTCCGGGTACGCCTCCAGCGCGTGCTCGTTGATGCGCTCGGCGTCCCCCGCGCCTATCTTGAGGGCCACGCTAGTCCTCCCAGAAGCTCTCTGAGAGGTACTTGTCCGCCCCGTCGCAGAGGATCGTGACGACCGTGCCGGCCTCGCCCTTGGCCTCGATCTCACGCGCCACCTCGAGCGCCGTCGCCACGGCGGCCCCGGCCGATATACCGATGAGGATGCCCTCCTCGCGGGCGACGCGCTTGACCATCGCGTAGGCGTCCTCTGTCGGGGTGGCGCGGTTCTCGTCGGCGACCATGGGGTCGTAGATGGGGGGCACGATGGCACTCCCCATGTGCTTCATCCCCTCGAGGCCGTGGAAGGGCGAGTCAGGCTCGAACGAGACGACCTTTATCTCGGGGTTGAGCTCCCTGAGGCGCGTCGAAGTGCCGACAAACGTCCCGCTGGTGCCGAGGCCCGCGACGAAGTGGGTGATCTCCCCCTCCGTCTGCTCCCAGATCTCCGGCGCCGTGCTCTCGTAGTGGCTTCTCGGGTTGGCGGGGTTTGAGTACTGGTCCGGGTAGAAGTACCGCCCCGGGTCCTCCTCGTAGAGCCGCCGCGCCTCCAGGATGGCCCCGTCGGAGCCCTCCCCGGGGTCGGTCAGGACGAAGTCGACGCCGTACGCGCGCAGGATCTTCTTTCGCTCATCGCTGGCGTTCCTCGGCATGCACAGCTTGACCTTGTACCCTAGAGCCGCGCCGATCCAGGCATAGGCGATGCCGGTGTTCCCGCTCGTCGCGTCCAGGATGGTCTTCTCGGACGTTAGAGCGCCGCTTCTCTCGCCGTCCCGGATCATCCACAGGGCGGGCCTGTCCTTGACGGAACCGCCAGGATTGTGCCACTCCGCCTTGCCCAGGATCCGCACGCCCGGCGTCTCCGCCGCGATGGCCGGCAACTCCAGAAGCGGGGTGTTGCCGACGAGATCCGTCACGTTTTTCCCGACCTGCTTGTTAATCCGAGTAATCATGTCGGGATTAATTATACAGGGAGATGAACGGGCGTCCAGAGAGGCCCGAACCCCTCAGAAAGAGAAGCAGCCGGGAGGCCATAATAACGGCCTCCCGGCTGTGGTTGGTGCGTTGACCGGCATTGTACCGGAGGCCCGCGCCACAAATCTATAGCGAAACCGTGAATTATCCTAAAGCGTCGAGAATTTCCGTTACGGTACGACGGCGGCAGGTGAAGATGGGGGTGTCGAGCTCGGTGTAGGAGCTTGCCTCGCTCTCGCGCAGCTCCATCATGAGGTCCTGGAACTTCTCCGGGGACTCGGCCTCGAAGGAGAGGATAAACTCGTAGTCGTCGATGCCGAAGCAGTAGGCGGTGTTGTTCTTTACGGGGTAGTGCTTGCGCCCTACGTGCATGTGCTCGTTCATCATCCGCTGGCGCTCGTCGAGGGGGAGACGGTACCACCCGCGGGTCTTGACGAACGGGTAGACGAAGATGAACTCGCCCTCGCCCGGCACGATGTAGCGGCGGTTCTCCCAGCCCGGCGTGTGCTCCCCGACGTAGATGGAGCGCCTGGACAGACCGAAGTACGAGTAGGCCACGGTCAGGTACTTGCCGAGCCCGCTACTCATCAGGGCCGCCTGCAGGCCCTCGAACGCGTCGAGGTCGTAGCCTATCTTCCACAGCATAAAGTCCGCGTCCGCCCTTAGGCCCATCAGGGAGAAAGACCTCAGCAACATCTCCCCGCCGTGCACCTCGACGGCCGCGAGGAACTCTCTGCGCCCCGCCTCCCGCTCGTCTTCAGGAAGCCGGCGCCACAATGGGTCCAGCTTGAAGAAGACGTAGTTGACGTACTGGGCCGGGAGCTTCTCTTCCTGGGCTTCCTGCTGGCGTGTGCTCGTTTCGGTCATCGAGTCTCTCCTTGTTTCGAGGTCCTAGGTTCGAGGTTTTAGGGGTGGTTGGCGAGGCGGGGTCCCGACTACGCACCCCTCGAACCTCGAAGCCTCCGAAGGAGGCGACCTCGAGCCTTGAACCTTAACGTCTTATGCCTTGGCGCCCGAAACCTCCAACCCGAAGTTGTTCTCGTACAGTTCGGCGACGCGGGAGAGTTCCTGCGGGGAGAGATTCGGCGTCTCCGACGTCACGGCGAACTCCTCTATCTGCTCCTCGTCGTAGATGTTGGGGAGGGTGGAGGCGACCTCGGGGGAGGCGAGGATGAACTTGAGGGCCGCCTGGCCTAGAGTGCGCTCGCCAGACTCCGTGAGAAAGGAGAGGCTCTCGACCTTCTGGAGGCCCGTGGTCAGCCACTCCTTCGGGCGGTGGCGGCGGTGGTCGTTGGGGCCGAAGGTCGTATTCTCGTCGTACTTGCCTTCGAGCATGCCAGAGGAGTGGGGGACGCGCACGACGAGGGAGGTGTTCGTCTCGCGGGCGGCCTCGATCAGGTCGCGGCCAGGGTCCTGTTCGAGGAGGTTGTAGATCATCTGCAGGCCCGAGAGGTCGCGCTCGCGCATCATCCTTATACCCTCGTCGCGCCAGCCTATCTTGGGCCCCAGGGCGGCGCCGTAAGAGCGGATCTTGCCCTCCTCCTTGAACGCCTCCATGAGCGCGAAAAGGTCGTCGTTCTCGGCCGCGTCCATCTTGGTGTTGTGCAACTGGAGAAAGTCCACGTAGTCCGTCTCCAGCCTCTTCAAGCTCCTCTCCAGGGCGAAGCGGAGAAACTCCTCGGACCAGTCCTGGGGCCGCTCCTGCTGGCCGCGGCGGGCGGTGTGGTTGTAGAAGTCGTAGCCTATCTTGGTCGAGATCACGACTTCGTCGCGCATGTGGCCGAAGGCGTCGGCGAGCAGCGTCTCGCCCTTGCCCGAACCGTAGGTGTCGGCGGTATCGAAGTAGTTGATGCCCCGCTCGTGGGCCTGCCGCAACAGCCTGATGGAGCGATCGTCCACGACCTCGCCCCACCAGCCCGTCGAGACCGTCCACACCCCGAACCCGACCTCAGAGACCGCGATGTCCGTGTTGCCGAGGTTTCTGTACTTCATCTCCGCCCCCAGTCCTTCTTTGCGAGCCGCATACCGATGATCTAGAAGTACTACATTCTAACGCCGCGGGTTGTTGCTTTTCTCTCAGCCGGCCGGTTCCGCGGGGGGATAGGAAGGGGGTTGGAATCTCTGGCCGGACGGCCAAGCGGAAAAGCGAAAAATCGTCTTGACACGGAACTGGTGCGCCTTTACCCTGCAAGTAGCCAGGGCGGATCAAACGTTACAAGCTCCGTCCAACCCGCAGACGAGAGGAGGTGAAGAAATTGACGATGATGATCCAGCACGAGAAGACCCGCGAGGTCACCCGCGAGGACGTGGACCGGGCCATCGACGTGATCGAGCGTCACCTCGAGAAAGAAGCCAGGACCCGCAACCTGCTCGACGAGCAGGCGATCATGCGCCCCAAGGACCTGTGCAAGCAGCAGGGCCTCGATATGGTCGCAGAACTGCGCGGCATGATGTAAGAAGCGCCGCATAAAGCTTATGAACGGGAATGCACAGTAAGGTCCCGGGTCGAGAGACATCCAGGGGCTGTCCATCCCCCTTCACGAGGCTGAGAGAGGGTCGGGTCTTCCCGGCCCTCTTTTCTCGTGCCCAAAGACGATTCGGCCTTCCTCACCTTCTCCTCACCTT
>CADCUT010000005.1 GCA_902805975.1 uncultured Rubrobacteraceae bacterium
CCAGGGAGGGCAACGCGTGGCGCTTCCGCTACGACCTGCCCGAGCACACGGTGCGGAGGCTGGAGGAGTTGGCGGCCGACGAGCCAGTGCCCGATGACCTGGAGGGGGAGCCGCGCCACCTTGGGGCGTACCTGGAGGCGCTGCGGGAGGACGGGGGGCTCGGGTCGGTCGAGTCCGGGCCAGCCTACCGCTTCCCCGACGAGCTCCCCGCGCCGGCGAACGTCACGCGAGTCGTGCGCGCGGACCTGCACCTGCTGCGGCCGATCATGGGGGAACCGGAGGACATCGCGCGGGACTTCGAGGAGGGCGAGCCGTACGTGGCGGTGATCGAGGATGGCGCGGCCGTCTCGGTGTGCTTCAGCTCCCGCCTCACGGACCGGGCGGCCCACGTGGGGCTGGAGACGTTCGAGGGGTATCGGGGCCGGGGCTACGCCCCCGCGGTGGTGGCGGGGTGGGCGCGGGCGGTTCGCGCCACGGGCCGCATCCCGCTCTACGGCACGTCCTGGGACAACCTCGCCTCGCGGGCGGTGGCGCGCAAGCTCGGCCTGATCCAGTACGGCTCGGGTCTGGGCATCGGATGACCGGACAGGAGCCCAGTACCATCTCGGGGAGTTACTCGGGCAGCGGCTTCTCATTGCTGGCGCGGTGGTAGCTCGCTATCGTGCTGTCCACCAGCGCCTGCAATCGCTGCACCTCGGCGTGGAGTCGCACGTTCTCCGCGCGGAGCCGGACGTTGGCGGCGAGCAGGTCACCCACGGCGTCCGGTGGCCGCGTCGCCAGTACCTCCGTTCCTTGTGCCTCGGTCGGCCCGTAGTTCGTTAGTACCATCGGTTGCCTCCTTGGTACCCTGCCGAGCGCAGCATTCTCCGTGCCTCGCCACGCGCACAACGCGATTGGCGCGCGGGCATTGCGACACGAGGGCTGCGGCGTCGGGGAGCCTGTCAGCGGTAGTGGTCCGTGTTGTCATCACCATATCTCCCTCGCCCTAGCGGTACTTTGTTGACGTGAGGCTAATGCTGGTGATAGGCTACGGATCTCAGCAGGAGGTCTTGCGATGACAAAGCGTCTGCCGGTCGAGCCGGCGCCTGGTCCACTGGAGGGGTATAGCGCAGGCTTTGACGCGCTGTTCTCACTGCGTAACCAGCGTCACACCTTCCGGAGATACCTGGAGGGACTGCTGTTACCCGCAGGCCGCAACAAGACATTGACTGCTCTGGCCAACACCGAGCCGGTGGTGGGCGCACAGGGGCCACGAGCCCAGGGGCTGCAATGGTTTCTGTCGGAATCGACGTGGGACCCGGACGCGGTGAACGCCCGCAGGCTCGAGTTGCTGCGGACGGATCCGAGCACGGCGCCGACCGTTGAGGGTGTGCTCGTGATCGATGAGCACGGGGACCGCAAGTGGGGCAACAAGACGGCGCATGCGGGCAGGCAGTATCTCGCCAACATCGGCAAGATCGACAGCGGGGTGGTATCGGTCACCTCTTTGTGGGCGGACGAGCGGGTGTATTGGCCCATACATTTTGAGCCATACACCCCGGCCCACCACTTCGAGCGGGGCAAGCAGGACCCCGGTTTCCGCACGAAGCTGGGGATAGCCGGCCAACTCGTGGGGAAGGCGGTGGGGGCGGGGGTGCCTTTCCGGGCGGTGGTGGCCGATTGCTTCTACGGGGAGGACCGCGAGTTCAAGCGGGAGTTGGAGCGTCTAGGCGTGGGATACGTGCTCGCCCTCAAGCCCTCGCATGCGTGGTGGCATCCCGAGGGGGAGATAGGGTCGCTGGAGGAAGCGGCCAGGGCAGATGGGTGGACTGGCCCCGGATCCCCAGGAGGATGGGCGCGGGTGGTGCGCACGTTCCGCGATGGACACGAGGAGGATTGGTGGGCGCTGGAGGTAGATATCGGCCCGTACGGACCAGGCAGACCCAGGCGGGCGGTTGTCGCGACCACCGACCCCGAGAGACTGCCAGAGAAGGAGACGTGGTATCTGGAGACCAACCTACCGGCTCCACGGAGCGAGCGGGCGCGCTCAGAGGGAGGGGCGCTGAGCACGGCGGATCTGGCGGAGGTAGTGCGGCTGTACGGCCTCAGGATGTGGGTGGAGCAGAGCTACAAGCAGGTGAAGCACTCGTTAGGATGGAGCGAGTACCAGGTAAGGAGCGACCTAGCGATCCGGCGTCACTGGGAGCTAGTGTGCTGCGCTTTCTCCTTCTGCTGGCACAACCAAGCCCACGCGCCCGATCCCGGCCGGCGGCCAGCGCGAGTCGAGACCCCAGGACCTGCCACCCCGGAGGTGGCGGGGAGGGGGGGGGATGAGCGCCGAAAACCGGTGCCCGAGACCAAGGGTGAGCTGGCCGACCGCGCTCAGGGCAGTCAGAGCATGGCTGGAGCCGTACGTCATGCTGCGGCGATACTGGACGGCGTGGTCGGATCTGCCCCCACCGCGCCAGTTGCAAGCGCTGCTTGATCGGCTGTTCCTCGGCACAGGAGTCTACCTCTATGGTACCTACTGACTTACCTCAACAAAGTACCGCTAGATGCAAGAGAGGCCAGAGGGACGTGGATCCCTCCGGCATGTGGCGGCTGTGTGGCACTTGGTGCTGCGACGTACCTACGGCATGGCGATTCTCATCTAGCGTTGCCGCTCGATACCCATCCCCAGAGCGCGCGAGCCGCGGCGAGTGTGCTAATCGTGTGTAGATGGTGTAGGGGGTGAAGGAACCTCGATATCGAGGGGAGTAGGTGCTATCTTTTCACTCGCACGGAGGCAAAAAGGCCACGGAAGTTGTGGGATACTCCGGTCCTTTAGGCTATGAGCCTCAATGGGCGAGTATCGAGGACCCCAACGATGGGACGCAGCCACACCTGGAGTGCGGCTCAGCGGGTGTCTAAAACAAGTCGATGGCGGAGATGTGTGCGCTGGGTGCGGCGAAGATAGCGTCCAGTTGTCGATCCGTGAAGCCCGCCCCCACAGCACGGGCCATCAGGTGTCCCCGATCCTCACCGGCGTAGAGCGTCGGGCCGAATAACGAGTCAAGCGCGGCGTCGATCTGTGGCTCACGGGGCAGGTATATGCGGGCGGACAGCGGGATGCCGCGACGCCCAGCCTCGGCAGCGACGGCGTTGAGCAAGGCCACTGTGGCATCCGGCTCCTGGGGTAGCACCCCCATATCCCGCACCTGGAAGCCCGGCGGGTAGAACTCGGCGAAGGCGTACCCGCACAGGCGCGGGGCAGCCTCCCCACGGAAGGTGGCATAGATGACCAGCCCCTCGTTGTCGATCCAGTCGCTGATGCGTAAGGCAGCGAAGTGGCGCCAGTACGCCGCGTCGCGTACCACGGTCAACGGGCGTCTATGATTGAAGGCCATATCCACCGCCGCGATCCGTTCCCAGACATCGGGCTCACGACGCGGGTCGTACGATCGTACCGCGTACCGGCCATCGCTCCGCGGTAGGGCACCGGTAACCGTCCCGCGCCGCCAAGGCTCCGGATAGCACCGCCACCCGTGGCGCTCGTAGAGCCGGCGGCCCTCGTCGGTGGCGACCAGCAGCGACCAGTCGCAGCCGGCGCTACGCAACGCGTCCAGCGCCAGCATGAGCAGCCGCGTGGCGTGACCCTGCCGCCGCGCCTCCGGACGCGTCACGATAGAATCCAGCTCGCC
>CADCUT010000006.1 GCA_902805975.1 uncultured Rubrobacteraceae bacterium
TCGCCGCGAGCGATTCGCGGAGTGAGAGGAGCGTATAGCCAGTGAGCGCCGACGGCTTCACCAAGATGTCCATCTACGGCATGAACATGGACCTCTTTTCCTCCAGCCCCATCGTCATCCTCAAGGTAGAGGATGAGAACCGCTACCTTCCTATCTGGATCGGCCAGCCGGAGGCACGTTCGATCCTGATGAAGCTCCAGAACCAGGAGTTCGTCCGACCTCTCACCCATGATCTGGCCCTGAACCTCGTCAACGAGCTCGGCGCCTCGATGGAGCGCATCACGGTAACGGCGCTCAGGGACCAGACCTTCTTCGCCACGATAAGGCTCGATATAGACGGCAAGACCGTCGAGGTCGACTCCCGCCCCTCAGACGCCATAGCGCTCGCGATCCGCTCGGGGGCCGAGATCTTCGCCTCCGACGAGGTCATCCAGGAGGCCGGCGTCGAGTTCGAGGAGGCTATGGAGGAAGCCCCCGAGGACGAGGTCGTGGACAAGTTCAAGGACTGGATGAACCGCGTCTCACCGGAGGATTTCAAATAGAGGTTCTAGGCTCTAGGTTTTAGGGGTGCGGTGCGCAGCCTGCATCTAGGCGTCGCCGCTGTGGTTGGTCCAGGAGAGACGGCGGCATGTCCGCGCCATCATTTCTCTGCAATACTTCAAAGCCTGAAACCTCAGAACCTAATGCCTCTAATCCTTTGATCGGCTGAAGAGACCGCCGCGCTCTTCTTCGGCCTTCTTGGCGCGTTCGGCCGCACGGCCGACGTAGATGGTGGCGACGATAACGACGATGGTCACCAGGATGGCGTAGAAGAACTGGCCCACCAGCGCCCCCCCGGCCTCCCCGAAGATCGTCGTGAACAGCGTCTGGATGGCGGTGTTCCAGGCGAGGGCGGCGACGAGGCCAAGGGCTGTGGTTATAAGGGCGGAGAACTTGTCGAGGACTTCAGCGGTCAATGATCTCTCCTTCGGATCGTTCGGGTCTGCCGCCGGTCCCGTCAGCGACGGGCCCGTATTCGGGGTAGGATCTCAGGAAGTCTTCTACGGAATCCGCACCCCATCCCATGATTACCTGCTGGCCGTCTTCGGAGAATTGGGTTCGGATGTGGGCTTCGCGGCGCACGCTGCGGCGGACGTACTCCCATGAGGTCTCGCCGGTGCGGCGTTCGAGGCGCTCGGTGTAGAGGAACCGGCCCGTCGCCCGATCCCTGACCATCAGCAGATCCACCCTAGCCCTCTCCTCCGGTCGGATCTAGGTTCGCCCAACGCCCCAGCAAGCCCGCCTCTTCCCACGGCCACCGGCCCTCGTCCTCGGGCGCGCCGAACGGGGGCGCGCTCCGCCACATCTTACCCATCCCAGCCGCCACCACACCACCCGAAACCAGGGGAACGTTCTCTCCCGCCGCCGCGAGGTTGTTGCGGTGGATGAGGAGCCCGTCCTGATCCTCGACCCCGCCGACCTTCCACGAGGCGCGAAGGCTCAGGCCCCCGGCGACCTCCCGGAGCACGCGCCGCAGGGCGTACGCAGCCCGGGCGGCCCTGGCGTCGGCGAAGTTGGAGGCGGCGTTGGTGGCCGCGACGAGGTCCGCGGCTTCTTCTGTTTCCAGGGGCGCCGCGGGCGGGTCGTCCCCGGCACCGAAGTCCACGCCGGCCCTGATGCGGGTGGAGATCCGGGCCCGGTGCGTGCCCAACGCGAGCCGGCCGAGGTTCCCCGCCCCGGCCCGCACCACGAACACCAGCATCCCCGGTCGGAGGTCCAGCGCCTCCGCGCCGTCCGTGTCCAGCACGCCACCAACGACCGCGGCCTCCAGCTCGAACGGGCCTTCCCAGTCGCGCGCCCCGGCGCCTAGCGCCCGCCGCCCGAGCGCGTCCGGATCGCCCTCGACGGGCCCCACGTACTCCAGGTCTTCCTCCTCGACGAGGCCGTCCTCGGCCGCCGCCTGCGCCCCCTCCTCGCAGACCCTCCGAACGCCGGCCCCGTTCAGGACCGGCAACGAAGGGCCCGCCTCCGCCAGGCCTCGCAGCGCGAGATCCGTCACGTCGCCCACCGGCACGCCGAGGTTGTCCGCGTCGACGTCGGCGACGAGCAGCAGGCCGCGAACCGGCGAAGAGAGGAGGTCCGGGGCGGCGTGCGTGCCGGAGACGGCGACCCAGCCGAAGCCGCCGGGCGCGGCGGCGGCGTGGACGGGGCTGTGGACGCCGGGGAGACGGGCGGCCGGGAGGATGCGTTCGAAGGCCCGTTCGGCGGTGACTTCGTCCGGAGCATGGATGAGGATCTCGGCGTCCTCACCATCGCCGCCCCACGCGAACTCTTCGACCTGGTCTACCACAAGGGCACCCGTCCTACTCCAGCACCACCAGGGGCTCGCCGGGGCGGACGGTATCTCCGGCCCCGACGAGGACCTTGAGGACGCGGCCGGCCCTCTGGGCCCTGACCTCGCTCTCCATCTTCATCGCCTCCAGCACGCAGACGGCCTCGTCCGCCGCGACCTCCCGGCCCACCTCGACGAGCACCCTCACGATCGTCCCCTGCATCGGCGCCGCGATGGCCCCCTCGGCGGCGGCCGACCGCCGCGTGGTCCGGCCGCTGCGCCGCGGCGCCCCGCCACCGGACGCTGCCTCCCCGTCGTCAAAGACCCGCACCCGGAAGAGCCGTCCGTTCACCTCGACCTCGACCTCGCGGGAGGTCTTCCCGTCCGGCGCGTCGTGGCCGGCGGGCCCGGCGGCCTCGATGGAGAGACCGTCCATCCTCTCGGCGACAAAGCCCGTCGTGTAGTCCCCGGAGGCGAAGGCCTCGTCGTCGAGGATGGCGCGGAAAAAGGGCAGCGTCGTGGCTATGCCCTCGACTTTGAACTCCGCGAGAGCCCGCCGCAGCCGGGCGAGGGCGGCCCCCCGGTCGGGGCCGCGCACGATCAGCTTGGCGAACAATGGGTCGTAGGACTCGGGGACGGACCCCGGCCCATTCAGCGAGGAGTCGACCCGGACCCCGGGCCCGCCCGGCTCCTCGTATACGGCGACGGCGCCGGGGCTCGGGACGAAGTTGTTGGCCGCATCCTCGGCGTTGACGCGGACCTCGATGGCGTGGCCCCGCCAGGAGACGTCCTTCTGGCCAAAAGGCAGCGGCTCGCCGGCGGCGATGCGGATGCCGGTCTGGACGATGTCCACGCCCGTGACCTCCTCGGTTACGGGGTGCTCTACCTGCACGCGGGTGTTCATCTCCAGAAAGAAGAACTCATCACCGGCCCTGCCCTTCTGCAGGAGGAACTCGACGGTGCCGGCCGAGTCGTAGCCGACGGCGTCCGCGGCGGCGACGGCGGCGCGGCCCATCGCCGCCCGCGTCCCGGGCTCCAGGGCCGGGCTCGGGCACTCCTCGACCAGCTTCTGGTGGCGGCGTTGGATCGAGCAGTCCCGCTCGCCCAGGTGGACGCCGTTGCCGTGCTTGTCGCGGAAGACCTGGATCTCGATGTGCCGGGGCGCCGGAAGGTACTTCTCCAGGTACACCGACCCATCCCCGAAGTACGCCTCCCCCTCCCGGCTCGCCCGCGCGTAGGCCGCCTCGGCCTGCGATTTGTCGTGGGCGACGGCGAAGCCCTTGCCGCCGCCGCCGGCGGACGCCTTGACCGCCACTGGAAACCCATGCTCCGCGGCGAACTCCAGGACCGCGTCAGGGGAATCGACCGGCTTCTCCGTGCCGGGGGTGATCGGGACGCCGGCCTCCGCCATGATGCGGCGGGACTCCACCTTCGAGCCCATCGCCACTATCGCGTCCGGGTGGGGCCCGATCCAGACCAGCCCCGCCCCCGTTACGGCCCTGGCAAAGGGCGCGCTCTCCGCCAGAAAGCCGTAGCCCGGATGGACGGCGTCGGCGCCGCACTTCTTCGCGACCTCGATGAGCTTCTCGATGTTGAGGTAGCTCTCGGAGGCGGGCGTGGGGCCCACGTGGTAGGCCTCGTCGGCAACCGTTGTGTGGAGGGCGCCGCGGTCGACGTCGGAGTAGACGGCGACGCTCACGATACCCATCTCCCGGCACGCGCGGGCTATGCGGACCGAGATCTCGCCCCTGTTCGCGATCAGGACCTTCCCAAACACCTAGAGACCGCCCTCCCAACTGGAGTAGGACCACAACGCGCCTTCGAGCTTCATCCCCGGCGGGACCTGATGCCCGAGCATCCCCGCCAGCCGCCACCGGCTCCGCGCCGGAAGCTCCGCCTCTATTCGTTCCCCACCCAGCACCTGAAGCGCCGCCACGATGGCCGCAGCCTCATCACGCGTCGGGGCGGGCTCTATCCGGGTGTGGCGCGCGTTCGTCATCCCGCGAGGGCCCGGATCAGGGGCACTAGCGCGTACTCCAGCAGCAGAAAGAGCATGAAGAGCAGCCCGAACAAACCTATCACGGTCGTCAGGATCACGACGACTACCTTGATACTGGAATCGGGCGGGTGCGGCGCGGCGTCGGGCGGCGCCAGGCCGCCGGGCACGCCGACGAGGAACCCCAGGGCGAGGCCATAGATCATGTTCCCCACGTTGCCGCCCTCGGCGGTCGGATACGGCGGGATACCGGCAAGCGCCGTCCCGCCGAAGATGATGACGAAGACCGCGGCAAGCCCCGCGAAGAGCCCGACGGTCCTCAAGATCCCGGAATCGCCCGCCATCTTTCTGACCGGATATGTAGCCAGGCGGGCCGCGGCGAGGCCCGCGAGCATGCCGGAGAGGAAGACCAGGAGGTCAAGCGCGAGGTCGGAACCCCGCAGCGCGAGCAGGTCCAGCGCGAAGAACGTGAGGACGCCGAGGACCACGAACGCCCACGACCTCCCCGTCCTGGGCAGGAGCCTGCGTAACCCGGTGGTGCCTCCCCCCGCCATGGCGCTCAGAGGGGGATGTTCCCGTGCTTGCGCGGCGGGCGCTCGGGGCGCCTGGTCCGCACCATCGAGAGGGCCTTGATGAGGTAGGGCCTCGTCTCCCGCGGGTCTATGATGTCGTCTATGAAGCCCATCTCGGCGGCGACCATCGGGTTGTTGAACTTCTGCTCGTAGTCCGCGATGAGGGATTCCCGCTCGGCCTCGGGGTCTTCGGCCTCGGCGATGCGCCGGCGATGGATGATACCGACGGCCGCCGATGCGCCCATCACGGCGACCTCGCCGGTCGGCCACGCGACGTTGACGTCGGCTCCTATGTGCTTGGAGTTCATGACGTCGTAGGCGCCGCCGTAGGCTTTGCGCGTGATGACGGTCATCTTGGGGACGGTGGCCTCGGAGAAAGCGTACAGAAGCTTGGCGCCGTGGCGGATGATTCCACCCCACTCCTGCCCCGTCCCCGGCATGAACCCCGGCACGTCCACGAAGGTTAGGAGCGGGATGTTGAACGCGTCGCAGAACCTCACGAACCGCGCCCCCTTGACGCTCGCGTCTATGTCCAGAGTCCCCGCGAGCACCATCGGCTGGTTCCCGACCACCCCTATCGCGTGCCCATCCAACCTGGCGAACCCGACGACGAGGTTCTGGGCCCACCCCTCCTGCACCTCGAAGAACTCCCCGTCGTCGACGACGAGGCCCACCGCCTCCCTGATGTCGTAGGGCTGGCGCGGCGAGTCCGGCACGAGAGAAGCGAGCCCCTCGTCCATCCTTCCGGGATCGTCCGCGGGCGGATAGTACGGCGCCGTCTCCAGGTTGTTCTCCGGCAGGAACGAGAGCAGGAAGCGCACGTCGGAGAGGCACGTCTCCTCGTCGGGCGAGGAGAAGTGGGCGACGCCGCTCTTGGTGTTGTGGGTGACGGCGCCGCCCAGATCCTCCTGGCTTACCTCCTCGCCCGTGACGCTCTTTATGACGTCCGGGCCGGTGATGAACATGTGGCTCGTCTCCTCGACCATGAAGACGAAGTCCGTTATGGCCGGCGAGTAGACCGCCCCCCCGGCGCAGGGCCCCATCACCACCGAGATCTGGGGCACGACGCCGGAGGCCAGCACGTTGCGATGGAAGATGTCCGCGTAGCCGGCTAGAGAGACGACGCCCTCCTGTATCCGCGCCCCGCCAGAGTCGTTGATGCCGACTATGGGGCATCCGGTCGAGAGTGCTAAGTCCATGACCTTGCAGATCTTCTCCGCGTACACTTCCCCTAGAGATCCCCCGAACACGGTGAAGTCCTGCGAGAACACGCAGACCTTCCGCCCCATTACCTCCCCGTAGCCGGTGACGACCCCGTCCCCGAGCGGCCTGTTCTCCTCCAGCCCGAAGTTGCCCGAGCGATGGACCCTGTACCGGTCGAGCTCGACGAACGTCCCCTCGTCGAGCAGCACCTCTATCCGCTCGCGGGCGGTCATCTTGCCCTTCTCGCGCTGGCGCTCCACGGCAGCTTCGGAGGCCGGATGGGCCGCCCTCTCGCGCAGCTTCCTTAGCCCCTCCAGTTTTCCGGCGGTCGTGTCCTCGCCCAACCTCTCACCCTGCATGGTTCCGGATGATAGCAGAGTGTTTTATGGAACGGTCGGCAGCAGGATTCCGGTGCCCGGCGGGGACATTACAGCTCAAGGACGTAACGTAGCGTCCGCCCGATCTGGTGAGAGGTCTCCCGTGACGTGACGCCGAATCGCCGCACCATCCGTTCGACGGCGACGGATTTGACGTCTTCGCATTTCGCGTAGCTGGTCTCATCCAGGCCGCTCTCGCCGGCTTCGATCTCGACGTGCAACGGCAGGTCCCTGCGCGAGGTGGTGGTCGGCACCACCACGACCACCCCCCCCGGCCCGGCGTTCAGCATGTCTGAGGACACCACGACGGCCGGCCGAACGTACCCGCCCTCCCGGCCTACGGGGACGCCGAAATCAACCAACCATACCTCGCCGCGCCGCGCGACCGTCAACCCGAGGCGTCTCGCAGCGCGCCCGACTCGCCATCGCGCTCGCCCGAGATCCCGGCCCATCCCTCCCGGTCCTCGCGTAACTCCGCATACCTGGCGTTGGTGCGCTCCCAGAAGACCTTGCGCTCGTACTCCGCGACGGCCTCCTCCACCACCGCCTGCATCTTCATGCCCGTGGCCTCCGCCAACGCCCGGACCCTACGCTTGGTGGCATCCTCAACGCGAATGGTGGTGCTCATACAGTCTAGTCTACCATCCAGTAGACGCCACGCTCTACAACCGGTCGCGGGTGGACGTTCCCGCTCGTGTGCCGGGGAGAGGCTTGCTGGGCGGCGAGAGGGGGTGGAGTAGTAGAATGGAATTCCGGGGTTCGTCTCCGGGTTTTGGGAAAGGAGATGCGTATGCAGGTCTTCGAGAGGCTGGCGGAGTACCGCTACGAGCAGCTCGTCTTCTGCCACGACAAGGCGACGGGGCTGCGTGCGATCGTCGCGATCCACGACACCACGCTGGGTCCGGCCCTCGGGGGATGCCGGATGTACCCGTATGCTTCGGAGGACGACGCCGTGGTGGACGTGCTGCGCCTGGCGAGGGGGATGACCTACAAGGCGGCGGCGAGCGGGCTCAACCTCGGGGGCGGCAAGTCCGTCATCATCGGCGACCCGCGCGCGGACAAGACCGAGGCGCTCTTCCGCTCTTTTGGCCGTTACATCGAGACGCTCGGCGGGCGCTACATCGTGGCCGAGGACGTGGGTACCTCGACGGAGGACGCGAACTTTATCCGGGTCGAGACGGAGCACGTCGTCGGGGTCGACGTAACGCGCGGGGGATCGGGCGACCCCTCGCCCTTCACGGCGCTCGGCGTCTTGCAGGGGATGCGGGCGTGCGTCGAGGAGGTCTTCGGCACGACCTCGCTCGAAGGTCGAACCGTCGCGGTGCAGGGCGTCGGGCACGTCGGTTACCACCTGTGTCGGCTGCTCCACGGGGCCGGGGCAAGCCTCATCGTCACGGACGTGGAGGCGACGGCGGTCGGGCGGGCGGTGAGGGAGTTCGGGGCGAAGGCGGTCGAGCCTGACGAGATACTCACCATCCCCTGCGACGTCTACGCGCCCTGCGCGCTCGGCGCCACGGTCAACGATAGGACGATCCCGGGGCTCCGGTGCCGCATAATCGCCGGCAGCGCCAACAACGTGCTGCTCGAAGCGCGGCACGGGGAGGCGCTCGCCGGGCGCGGCATCCTCTACGCCCCGGACTACGTCATAAACGCCGGCGGCCTCATAAACGTCGCAGACGAACTGGAGGGATACAACGAGCGCCGCGCCACCAAGAGGGTGATGCGGATAGAGGAGCGGATACGCCGGATCATCGCCATCTCCAGGCGCGACGGCGTCGCCACGAACGTCGCCGCCGATACCGTAGCCCTCGAACGCATAGCGGCCATCGGCTCCATGGAGCGCCTGCACACCGGGCATCCCTACGGACTCCAGGTCCGGCGACGGGAGACCCTGTAAGGGCCAGACGGGGCGCCGACTCGGCCCCGCCCAGCCCTCTTCCTGACCGTGAAAACCTCCCGGCCTTCCCCTTCGGCCAAAGAGCCCGCTCTCCGTAGCAACGCCAACAATTATGGAACCAAAAGGATAGACCATGCGTCGATCAGGTGGCTCCTTTTCGGAGGCCCTGAAGCAACGGTAGACAGGTCATGTGATCAATACACTAAGGACATCCGTGTTCGAGGTATCTAGTTGGCTCTCTCCTGGGTTGGCGCCGGTAGGCTCTCGTCTGGTCGCCTTGACGGCGGGCCTTGCCGCATCCTCTAGAGCAGTTCTCCTGAAGGGTGAGTTCTCGGGCTATAGATTCCAGGCTCTGGGGGTGGCAGGCGGGGCGGGCTTCCGACCACCCGCCCCTAGAACCTCGTGCCCCGAACCTCAAGCCCTACGATACGCGCAACCCTTTCCCAAACCGCTTTAGAGTTGCCAGGCCGCCAGCATCCAGGCCGTGACCAGGGCGAGCGCCAGCCAGTCCGGGGGGCCTGCCTTCATGACGCGGAGCTTGGTTCGGTTCCTTCCGCCGCGGTAGGAGCGGGTGTGCATGGCGGTTGTGAGGGTGTCGGCGCGGGCGAAGCCGTTTATGAAGATGGGGACGAGGAGTCGTCCGAGGCGGCGGGCGCGGGTCACGGCGCCGCCCTCGTCGAAGGGGACGCCGCGGGCGGTCTGGGCGCGGGCGAGGCGCTCCATCTCCTCGATAAAGATCGGGACGAACTTCACGGCGATCACGAAAACCAGGACCAGTTCGTTGACGGGAACCCGGATCTTCTGCAGCGGGGAGAGGAGTAGCTCCAGGCCGTTTGTGAGGTCGACGAGCGAGGTCGTCAGCATGAGCAGGGTGGTTATGTAGTAGAGAAAGACGACCCGCAGGCCCAGGACGCCGGCCGTGTACAGTCCCTCGGCCGAGACCGAGAGTATGCCCCAGCGCCACAGGTAGCCCGAGGCCTCCCCCGTGTAGAAGAGCACCTGGAAGACCAGGATAAAGACCAGGAAGCCGAAGAAGAACGCGGACCCCCGCAAGAAGAACCCGAGGGGTATGCGGGAGAGCGCCTGGATGCCGACCACCAGCGCCAGCGCCAGCCCGAAGCCGAGGAGATCGTCTATGAGAAAGGAGGCGACGATGCAGAGAGCCGCGGCGGCGATCTTGACCCTGGCGTCCACCCGATGCACCACGGACCCGGTATCCACGAACTGCCCGAAGACCACGTTGCGCTGCAGCTCCAGCACTACGGCGTCCCGAGCCTCTGGACCAGCTCCCGCTCCAGGTCGTCCTCGGTCGTCAGGTCCTCCGGCAGGTCCGGGAAGAGGTGCCTCAGCTCGCGGGCGGCGGCGATGGGCTCGGGGAGCGTGATGTCCAGCCTTACGAGGTCTTCGTCCCGGCGTAGCACCTCGCGCAATGGTCCGTCCATCACCACGCGTCCCTCGTCGAGGACGACGACGCGGTCGCAGAGAAGGCTGGCGTCCTGGAGGGAGGCCGAGCAGACGACGAGGGTCAGCTTCCGGTCGTCGGCGAGGCGTCCCAGGAGGTCGAGCAGCTCCCGCCGCCCCCTGGGGTCCAGGCCTGCGGTAGGCTCGTCGAGGACCAGCACCGGCGTGCGCATCGCAAGCACACCCGCGATGGCGACCCGCCGCCGCTGGCCGCCCGAGAGCGCGTACACGTACCTGAGACGGAAGTCCCGGTACGGCAGGCCCACGCCGTCCAGGCTCTCCTCGACCCGGCCGCGGGTCTCTTCAGCAGGTGATCCAGCAGACGTCGGTCCGAAGGCGACGTCCGCGCCGACCACGTCCTCGACGATCTGGGTCTCCGGCTGCTGGAAGACGATGCCGACCTTCCGGCGCAGGGCGCCCCGGTCGTAGCCCGGGGCCGCTACGTCCTCGCCCTCGAAAAAGACCTGCCCGGGTTTCAGGCGCAGCAGGTGGGCGAAGGAGTCCACCACCGTGGATTTGCCCGACCGGGTCGGGCCGACGATGGCGACCCGCTCGCCGGGCTGTATCTCCAGCGAGACGCCGCGCACCGCCTCGTTCGCCTTCGGCGTCCCTTCGAGGTACGTGTAGCGGAAGTCGCGCAACTCGAGGATCGGGGTCCCGCTCACGGGCCGGAGGCCTCGGCAGGGTAGTCCCCCGGCGCGAGGGCGGAGAGGGCTTCGCGCAGGTCCGCGTCGGTCAGGATGTCGCCTTTCAGGGGGATGCCGCGGGAGCGCAGGCGTTGGGCCAGGGAGGCCGCGAGCGGGACGTCGAGGCCGATGTCCCGCAACTCGTCCACGCGCCGGAAGACCCCGGCAGGGGTGCCGGTCATGACGGCGCGGCCTTCGTCCATGACGA
This sequence comes from uncultured Rubrobacteraceae bacterium, assembly GCA_902805975.1. Lineage (GTDB taxonomy): Bacteria > Actinomycetota > Rubrobacteria > Rubrobacterales > Rubrobacteraceae > Rubrobacter_D. The sequence goes on from CADCUT010000006.1 coordinate 10,712, forward strand.
TCACCCGGTCAAAGAGGGCGGCCTCGGGCATCGAGTGGGTCACGTGGAGGACGCCCATGCCCTCGCGGCGGTTGAGGTCCTTGACCGTTTGGATCAGGCGCGTCGCCAGCGGCGCCGGCAGGAGAGAGGTCGGCTCGTCGAGGATGAGGAACCGCGGACGCATGGCGAGCGCCCCGGCGATCGCGACCCGCTGCTTCTGGCCCGGCGAGAGGTCCTCGATGGGCGTCTCGGAGATGGACTCGAGGCCCAGTGCTTCCAGGGCGAGGGCGACCCGCTCCGCTATCTCATCGCGTGGAAGGCCGAGGTTCTCGGGGCCGAAGGCAACGTCGTCGGCCACACGGGTCATGACGATCTGGTCGTCCGGGTCCTGGAAGACGACCGCGACCTTCTCGCGGATGGTCCACTGGTTCTCTTCGCGCACGGGGACGCCGTCTATCCTGGCCTCGCCTTCGGTCGGGTATTGGATGGCGGTCAGGAGCTTGACGAGCGTGCTCTTGCCCGAGCCGTTATGGCCGATGATCGCGACGCGCTCCCCGGACTCTATGGAGAGGTCAAGGTCCCGCAGCGCCGGAACCGCATCGCCCTCGCCCGTGCGGTAGGCGAAAGAGACGCCGTCGAGCTCGATCACAGCACGGCCCGCCGGTTCCTCAGTAGCGGCGCTCCTGGTCGGAGCCAACCTCCGGCGCCGTCGTCCGCCCGCTTCGGAACAGCATCACGCCCCGCACCACCACGACCGTCACCACGGCCGCGAGCACGGCCTCGGCGATGGCCTGGGGCAAGATGGCCGGGACTATCGAGAGCGGCAGCAACCCGAACAGGACGGCCAGGCTCACCACGCCAACGGTGTTCGCCAGCGAGCCGAGAAGGCCCGCGGCGACCGAGGCGAGATCCACGCTAAAGCGCCTGAGCCCGACGAAGACGACCCACGCGACCACGCCGATAAGCAGTCGCGGCAGGATGGCGACCACGGGGTTGGCGAAGACGGGGTTCTCGGCGTAGAGAAAAGAGAAGATGCCGAAGATCAGCCCGGCCAGGATGCCGACGACCGGCCCCTCCAGCACGCCCCCCACGATGGCCGGGATGTGCATGATCGTGGCGTTCCCGATAAGCGGTATGGGGACCGGGATCAGGCCGATACGCGTCGCTCCCAGGAAGAGCGCGACCCCCCCGACCACACCAGCCACGACCACCTGACGCGTCCCGAGCCCCGAGGCCCCTCCCCCGCCCCCACCCGCGTTCGACGCCACCCCGGTCCCTCTCTTTCTGCGATCCGTCCGGCCCCGGAAGTATCCGCACCGGCGCGCGGGCTGTCAAACGGATTACAAGGGCGGCGTGAAGCGCCCGTCGGCGGCCGTCCATCCACCGTCCACGAGCATGACGGCCCCGGTGACGTAGGAGCTCGCGTCGGAGGCCAGGTAGACGACCATCCCGACCATCTCGTGCGGTAGAGCCCAGCGGCCGAGGATGCTCTTGTTCGCGTAGGCGCCGTACCAGTCGGGGCTGTCCTTGATCTGGGCGGTTAGCGGCGTCTCCACGATGCCGGGCGCTATGGCGTTGGCCCGCACGCCCCGCGGACCGAGCTCGGCAGCTAAAGCTCGCAGCATCTGGACCGTCCCTGACTTTGTCGCGGCATAGACCCCCTGCCCCGGCTCGACGACCTGGCCCCTGATGCTTGAGAACGCGATGATGCTTCCCGAGCCGCGCTCGGCCATGCCCCTCCCGAACGCCCGGCACAGGCGGAAAGTCCCTTTGAGGTTCAGGTCGACGATCTTGTCGAACTCCTCGTCCGTTATCTCCAACAGGGGCTTCCTGACGTTGACGCTCGGCGTACTCACGAGCACGTCGGGCGTCCCGATCCGCTCCGCCACAGCCCCGACGCTCTCTGAGTCCAGCATGTCCAGCCCGACGGCGACGGCCTTCCCGTCGTTCTCCCTGATGCCGTCAGCCGTCGCCTCGGCGGCCTCGTCGTTCACGTCCGCGGCGTACACCTCGGCCCCGAACGCGGCGAGGCCTCGGGCGCTGGCCTCACCGATGCCGCTACCCGCCCCGACGACGAGGGCGGTCTTTCCCGTAAGGTCGAACATGGCGCTGTAGTCGAACAAGATCAGTCCTTTCCGTAGGCGTAGTACATGGCGGTCGCGGCGTAGAGCTTGCAGGCGGCGAGGAGCTCGTCCTCGTCCACCCACTCGTCCTTGTGGTGCGGGATCTCCCGGTCCCCCGCCCCCGTCGTGACTATCGGAACGCCCGCCCAGGCGTGGAGAAAGGTCCCGTCGGTCGCGCCCGGAACGCCGTCGTAGCGCGGCTCCCGGCCGGTGAGATGGCGGTAGGCGAGATCCATCGCCCCGACCAGCGGCTCGTCCCTCGGGGTCTCCGTCGGGGGACGCTCCTCGATCACCTCAAGCGTCGCGTCGAAGTCGGGGTCTCTAGAGGAGAGTCGGGAGAGGATGCCTTCGAGCTTGCCGACCAGTTCTTCGTGGGACTGGGCGGGGGTGGTGCGGACGTCGAGGGCGACGTAGGCGCTCGCGGGGACGACGTTGATCTGGGCCTCCCCGCAGTCCGGCCCCATAAAGATGGTCGGCGTCAGGCTCGGGTAGCCGAGGAACGGGTGCTCGCCGTGACGCTCCATCTCCTCCCGCTCCAGTTCCTCGACCTCCACCACGAACCTTGCCGCGCGGGTTACGGGGTTGACGCCGCTCAGGGGCATAGCACCATGGGCCATCCGGCCCCGCACCGTGACCTCGACGCGCATGGCGCCCTTCTGCTCCACGCAGATCCGGTTCTCTTCAGGCTCGCAGATCACGGCCGCGTCCACCCCGTCTGCGTGCCCGCCCCGGATAAAAGCCTTGATCCCGGCCATCATCCCCTCCTCGTCCACAGGATGGCAGAGGATCAAACGCCCGGCAAACGGGACGCCGGAGTCCTTGATGGCCCGCACGGCGAGGAGGGCCGCGGCCAGGTTCCCCTTGGTGTCGCAGGCGCCACGGCCGTAGATACGCCCACCGGCCCGCTCCGCCGCGAACGGCGGGTGCTCCCAGTCCTCGGCCGCCCCCTCCGTCACCACGTCCGTGTGCGCCTCGAAGAGCAGGGTCTTCCCCGGAAGGCCCCCCTCCCACACTGCCCACACGTTCGGACGCCCGGGGGCCACCTCTTCGACCCGTACCTCGAAGCCCGCCCCCTCCAGATACTCCGCCACGAACCGGGCGGCACCCTCCTCGTTGCCGGCAGCGTCTTCCGGACGGTAGACGCTCGGGATACGGACCAACTCCCGCGTCAGGCGTACGAGCTCATCACGGTCGACCAGGTCCCAGACCTTCTGCAGCCGTTCGTCGGTCTCGCGCAAAGGGCTAGACGCCTACCTGTTCCGGCGCTGCGTATGCCTGGCCGGCACTACGGGAGAAGGTCATCTACGGGCATGGACCACCCCGGTAGGGCTGGCTCCGCCTCCGCCATGTCGCCGCTCCGATAGACCGCCGGCGTGTCAGGGTCTTCGGCCCGGTAGACGTACACGGCCCGCCCGCGCAAAACGTCCGCGTCCCAGACCACGAGGGTGCCGGCGGCGAAGTAGTCCGCCCGCTTCTCCGCCATCTCACGCTCGGCTCCGGCGCCATAGTCCCCCTCACTCCTTACCTCGACGGCGAAGACCGGGGCGCCGTCCATAAACTTCCCGCCCTGCAGGGGACCGGTATGGAAAGCGGCATCGGGGCTGAAAGAGCCCCGGCGCGGCAGATCTACTACGAACCCCACGTTGTCGGGGAAAGCGTACCCATTTCCACCGGAACGCTCGTAGTCGTCGAGGCTCCTGTATATCCGTCCCCCGGCCCTCCCCGGTATCCCACCTGTTGGAGACATCCGCACGATCTCCCCGTCGATGATCTCGGCCTTGCCGTTATCGGGAACCCGGTACAGGTCCTCCACGGTTGCCCTGGCGCGTGAGTGCACGAGCCGCTCCTTCCATCGGGCCTTCCCCATCAATCCTACACGAAGCTGCTACCTTTCAAGCTGGGATTTCTCCTGAAATCACACCCGAATTCAGGTTAGCCTCACGGGTCCGATGCGATCAAAGTCCACCCTGCCATCAGCAGCGAACGGAACGCCCTCATCAACTGACTGTCGCCTCTGCTGATCAGCGCCTTCAGGAAGATCCGCAAGCCGGCCATCTGTTCTAACGACGCGGTTTGTCACCCGCTGATGCCCATGGTTCGCCGCCCCCCTCAGTAAAGAGCGGACCGGCTGGTTGTAACGGCGAGTGCCGTATCCCCAGAGTGAAACCTCGGCATAGGTCGTCACGCTGCCGGAAGGTACGGACCGATTGAGTTCATTGACGAGTTGCCCCCCGTCCATCTCTTCTTCCTAGCCCGTACCACTCTCCGGCCCGTACTCCTCCAACCGCCGCTTGACCGCGTTCAGGAACCGGAGGGCGACGCCGCCGTCGAGGACGCGGTGGTCGAAGGAGACCTCGAGGTTCATGATGCTCCTGATGGCGATGGCGTCGTCGACCACGACCGGGCGTTTGACGATGGCCTCGGCCTGGAGGATGGCCGCCTGCGGGTGGTTGATGATCGGCGCGGAGGCGACGCTGCCAAGGGAGCCGGGGTTGTTGACGGTGAAGGTGCCGCCGGAGACGTCGTCGGCGGTGAGCTCGCCGCTACGGGCGCGTTTTACGACGGCGTCTATGCGACGGGCGAGGCCCGTGAGGTTCAACTCGTCGGCATTAGGGATGACGGGGACTATCAGGGCGTCTTCGAGGTCTACCGCGACGCCGATGTTGACCTTCTTCCGCAAGACGATCCTGTCCCCGTCCCACACGGAGTTCAGGACGGGGTTCTCCCTGAGCGCCTCGACCGCGGCCTGGACGATGAACGGCAGGTACGTGAGCTTCACGCCCTCGCGCTCCATGAAGGCCGTCTTCTCCCTCTCGCGCAGGGCGACGAGGCCCGTCATGTCCACCTCGACGAGGGTCCAGGCGTGCGGGATCTCCCTCTTGCTCAACGCCATCCGGTTGGCGATGGCCCGCCGGATGCCCGTCAGCTCCTCTATCCTGTCACCGTCGTGGGCGGCCACTCGTTGCGGCGCGGCCCTCGCGGGTTCTGGCGGGGTCTTCGGCGCCGGCTCCTGATCTTCCACAAAGCTTTCGATGTCTTTCTTCGTCACCCGTCCCCCGGTGCCGGTGCCGGGGATAGAGGAGATCTCCACCCCGTGCTCGGCCGCGAGCCTGCGCACGACGGGCGAGGACCGCCGCAGCCTGAGCTCCTCGGCGTCCGCGACCGACCGCCCGTTGCCGTTCCCGCCGGGCATCGTCTCTGTACGCGCGGTCGGGCTCGCGGACGCGACGGGTTGGGCCTCCGTGTGCGCGGCGGGGAACTCTTCGGTGGGAGCTTCGGCCGCGGCGTCCTCGCGCGGGGGGGATTCCGGGGTCTCCTCGCCGCCCGTCGCGACCAGGGCGATCTCGGCCCCCACGTCCACGGTCGTTCCCTCGGAGATGAGAAGCTTCTGCAACGTCCCGGCCAGCGGCGAGGGCAGCTCGGTGTTGACCTTGTCGGTGTCCACTTCCGCGATGGGCTCGTCCTGCTCGACCTCGTCGCCCTCGGCCTTGAGCCAGCGCGTGATGGTCCCCTCGGTGACGCTCTCGCCGAGTTGGGGCATCGTTATCGGTTCCGCCACGGGCGCCTCCTCATGGCTTCGTCGCCCGCGTGGCGACGAAGGTTGGCATGTAAGCGGCGATCGGGTCGTCGCGGTGGCGATCTTCGTAGAAGCCGGAGATCACAAACCCCGCGTCGGTCTGCCCGCCGATCTGATCCTCTAGAGTATGGCTGAACTCGAGCGGCTCACCCCGCTCGATCTGCCCCCTCAAGTCCTCCTCGCTCAGGCTCGTCGAGGCGGCGAACGGCAACTCGTACCTGACCCGCAACTCGCCGGTGCTGTCCGCGAGGTCCGCGTCGAAGATGTAGACGGCCGGGTTCAGGAAACCCGCCAGCAGGTTCCCCCCGCGGCGCAACACGCGGAAGGCCTCCTTCCACACCGGACGGACCTCCGGCACGAACAGGTTCGAGACGGGATGGAACACGAGGTCGAAGCTCCCGTCGGCGAAAAGAGAGAGGTCACGCATGTCGCCCTGGACGGTCCGCAACTCGAGCGAATCGCGCCCGGCGACGAGCCGGTCCTGGGCCAGTTGTCCGGGCGAGTTGTCGAGGACGGTTACCCTAGCCCCGGCAGCCGCGAAGACCGGGGCCTGCTGCCCGCCGCCGGAGGCGAGGCACAGGATCTCCGCCCCCCTCATCTCGGGGAACCACGCCTTCGGAACCGGAATGGAGTCCGTCAGCAAGACGTCCCACTGCCCACGCCGGGCGGCCTCGATGACTTCGGGGCCGACGGGTAGGGTCCACTGGTTCCCGCGCTCGACCTCCCTGTCCCACGCCTCCTGGTTGTAACCCCTGACGTCCATCTAGTACCTGGCCAACTCAAGCATCGCCGCCTCTATCGCCGCCGCCGAAGGCACGAAGGCGTCGGTCAGGGGCTTGGCGAAAGGCGCTGCCGGGCTGTCAGGGGCGCCGATCCGCCTCACCGGTCCGTCGAGCCACTCGAAGGCGTGCTCGGCGACGAGGGCGGCTATCTCGCCCGAGACCGAGCCTTCGAGGTTCGCCTCGGAGACGACGAGGGTCTTGCCGGTCTTCTTCGCGGAGGAGAGGATCGTCTCCCGATCCAGCGGATAGAGCGAGATCGGCTCGACCACCTCCGTCTCTATCCCGTGCTCCCCCGAGATCTTCTCGGCTGCGAGCATGACGTCGTTCAGCATCAACCCGTAGGAGATCACGGTAAGGTCCGTCCCCTCCCGGTGCACCTTCGCCCGGTCGAGGGGAACGGCGTAGTCATCGTCTGGCACCTCGCCCTTGAGGAGCCGGTAAGCCTTTTTGTGCTCCAGAAAGAGGACGGGGTTGGGGTCGCGGATGGCGCTCTTGAGGGCGCCCTTGGCATCGGCGGGGAAGGTAGGTGCCACGACCTTGAGGCCCGGGGTGTTGCAGAAAAACGCCTCTACGGATTGGCTATGAAACAACGCGCCGCCCGGGACGACGCCGTATGGGGCGCGGATGGTTATCGGGACGGTGTAGGCGCCGTTGGAGCGATAGTAGAAGAGGGCGGCCTCGTTGACGATCTGGTCGAACGCCGGCGGTATGAAGTCGGCGAACTGTATCTCCGCCACCGGCCTCATCCCGTTGACCGAGAGCCCTATCGCGGAGCCGACGATCAGGCTCTCGGCGAGCGGCGTGTCGAAGACCCGCGCCTCCCCGAACTCGTCCTGCAACCCCTGCGTCACCCGGAACACGCCACCGGCCCGTCCCACGTCCTCGCCCATCACCATCACGGTCTCGTCGGCCCGCATCTCCTCGGCGAGCCCGTCGTGGATGGCCTGGAGCAGGTTCTTCGTCGCCATCCGCTAAACCCCCGCGTAGACGCCGGAGAACCCCTCCTCGGGGTCGGCGATGGGCGCGGCCTCGGCGGAGTCTGAGGCCTCCCTGACCTCGGCCTTTACCGCCTCGTCAAGCTCGTCCCGCCCGGCCTCGTCGAGGACGCCGTTCTCCAGCAGGTACTTCTCGAAGCGGGTAATGGGGTCCTTGAGCCTCCACGCCTCGATCTCCTCGCGCTCCCTGTAACGCCGGTCGTCGTCGTCGGAGGAGTGGGCCGTCATGCGGTAGGTCCTCGCCTCGATGAGCGTCGGCCCG
>CADCUT010000007.1 GCA_902805975.1 uncultured Rubrobacteraceae bacterium
CTCGACGGGGAGCTCGAACGCCAGCGGACGACCATCGAGCTCATTGCGAGCGAGAACTTCGCCTCCCCCGCCGTGCTGGCGGCCCAGGGGTCCGTGCTGACGAACAAGTACGCCGAGGGCTACCCGGGCAAGCGCTACTACGGCGGCTGCGAGCAGGTGGACAGGGTCGAGACCCTCGCCATAGAACGGGCCAAGGAGCTTTTCGGGGCCGAGCACGTCAACGTGCAGCCCCACTCGGGGAGCCAGGCAAACGAGGCGGCCTACGCGGCGCTTATCGAGCCGGGGGACAGGGTTCTCAGCATGGACCTGGCGCACGGGGGGCACCTGACGCACGGGATGAAGATCAACTTCAGCGGCAGGACCTACGACTTTGTCCACTACGGCGTGGGCGAGGACGGGTACATAGACCTCGACGAGGTGCGTGCGACGGCGCTTAAGGAGAGGCCGAAGATGATCATCGCCGGCGCCAGCGCCTACCCGCGCGTCTTGGACTTCGAGGGTTTCCGAGCGATAGCCGACGAGGTGGGCGCCTTCTTCCTGACGGACATGGCCCACATCGCGGGCCTCGTAGCGGCGGGCGTCCATCCGTCGCCCGTCCCGTACTGCGAGGTCGTGACAACCACCACCCACAAGACCCTGAGGGGTGCCAGGGGCGGCATGATCCTGTGCCGCGAACCCTTCGCCAAGAAGGTGAACAGCCGCGTCTTCCCCGGCATGCAGGGCGGACCCCTGATGCACGCCGTCGCCGGCAAGGCCGTCGCCTTCGGCGAGGCCCTGCAGCCCGAGTTCAAGGAGTATTCGGCCCGCATCGTCGAGAACGCCCGCGCCCTGGCCGAGGGCCTCCTGGAAGGCGGACTGAACCTCGTCTCCGGCGGCACGGACAACCACCTCGTGCTGGTGGACCTGCGCGACGCGGACGTGAACGGGCACGAGTTGGAGCAGGCGCTGGAGGCCGTCGGGGTTACGTGCAACAAGAACATGGTCCCGAACGACCCCGAGCCCCCGACCGTCACGAGCGGCGTCAGGCTCGGAACGCCGGCGATGACCACGCGCGGGATGGGGCCGGACGAGATGCGCGAGATAGGCTCCGTCGTCTGCGCCACGGCCCGCGGCGAGACCGACGGCCTCCGCGACCGGGTCACCGGGCTCACGGACGCCTTCCCCCTCTATGAGTGAGGCGGGCAACCTCTTCGTCGTCGACGGACCCCTGAGCCGCCACAAGCTCGCCGTCCTGCGCGACGAGCGGACGCCGACGACGGACTTCCGGCAGGCGATGCGCGAGCTCTCGCTCATCATGGTCGCCGAGGCCACGAGGAGGATGCCGACCCGCCAGGAGAGCATAAGGACCCCGCTCACCGAGACGGAGGTCGAGCAGATCTCGGGCCCCGTCTGCCTCGTGCCCGTCCTGCGCGCCGGCCTCGGGATGCTCGACGGCGCCCTCGCCCTGCTCCCCCGCGCCACCGTCGGCTTCATGGGGCTGCGGCGCGACGAGGAGACGGCGCTGCCCGTCGAGTACTACGTCAACCTGCCGCGGAACCTCGAGGAGTACCTGGTGCTCGTCCTCGACCCGATGCTCGCGACCGGCGGGAGCCTGTCCGCTACCATCGACAAGCTCAAGGAAGAGGGGGCGGCCTGGATCTCCTGCCTCCACGCCGTAGCCGCCGTGCCCGGCGTCGAGCGCGTCACGGCCGAGCACCCAGACGTGAACTTCTACACCGCCGCCGTCGACCCCGAGCTGGACGAGCGCTCGTTTATAGTCCCGGGCCTCGGCGACGCGGGCGACAGGCTCTATGGAACGCTTTAAGAACCCCGGGGAGGACACCTCGGGCGAACACGAGACCTTAAAAAAGGTCCGCCCGTCGTGGGACGAGTACTTTATGAGGATCTCGCACGAGGTCGCGACCCGCTCGACGTGCCCGCGGCTCGCCGTCGGCGCCGTGATCGTGCGCGACAAGCGCATCCTTACGACCGGCTACAACGGCTCCCCCTCGGGCCTGCCCCACTGCGATGAGGTGGGGTGCCTCATCCGGATAGTGGACGGCCGCGAGAGCTGCCAGCGCACCCTCCACGCCGAGCAGAACGCCATCATCCAGGCCGCCTACCACGGCGTCTCCGTGACGGGCTCCTCCATCTACTGCACCCACCAGCCCTGCCTGATGTGCGTGAAGATGATCATGAACGCCGGCATCGAAGAGGTCCGCTACGCCGGCGGCTACCCCGACCCCCTCGCAATGGAGCTTGCCGCAGAAGGCGGCCTCCGGATGGTCAGGTTCTAGAGAGGGCCACGCCAGGCGGGGCGCCCGGGAGCGCGTATCGAGTCTGTCTGGAGGGCACGTGAACGCGCCTGATCTGGAGTTCTGGTTCGAGTTCGGGAGCACGTACTCGTACCTCGCGGCCGCAAGGATCGAGACCGCCGCCGCTTCCGTGGGCCTGCGGGTCCGGTGGGAGCCTTTCCTTCTGGGGCCGATCTTTGCGGAGCAGGGCTGGGACGACTCGCCCTTCAACGTCTACCCGGCGAAGGGGCGCTACATGTGGCGGGACATGGAGCGGCTGTGCTCGAAGCACGGCATACCGTTCGCGAAGCCCTCGCGCTTTCCGCGTAGCGGGGTGATCGCCGCCAGGGTGGCCTGCCTCGCGAAGGCGACGCGTGAGCCGTGGCTCCCCGGGTTCGTGCGGGCGGTCTTCCGGGCCAACTTCGCCGAAGACCGCGAGATCGGGGACGCGGCGGAGATCCGCTCGATCCTCGACGCCTTCGGGCTTCCGGGGGCGCGGTTGGTCGAGAGGTCGGAGGCCCCCGAGAACAGGGGACGCCTGCGCGAGCAAACGCGGCGGGCCGCGGGGCTCGGAATTTTCGGGGCCCCGAGCTTCGTGGTCGGCGGCGAGCTCTTCTGGGGCAACGACCGCCTGGAGGACGCCCTTGAGTGGGCGACCCCCGGCCGGTAGCGGGTAGAGGTCCGTGTGACGACGGGTGCGGGCCGCGCCCTCCGCCGGCGCCGCTTATCTAGATGGAGGCCAAGAGCACCAGGTCGAGCATCCCGCAGGCCCCGGCCCCCGCGATAAGGGTCCAAGAGAAGGCCGAGCCGAACCGGTTCTCCGGGTGGTTGCGGAAGATCACGTGAAGGGCGACGTGGATGATAAAGAAGGCGTCCATCCCGACGATCAGTGCGCCGCCCGTCCCGTCATCCCCGAAGAGCCCCGCCAACAGGAGCGCGTAGATCGGGACGTGCAGGGCCGCGAACGCCGCGTATCCCGCCCCGCCCCGCAGGCTTCGCAGCAGGGGAAAGATCCTCCACTCCCCGAGGCGTACCGCGTCCATCTCGTGGACCAGCAGCAGGGCGAACCCGAGATAAAAGAAGATGTGGCTCATGCTTCCGGGCCGTAGAGCGTGGAGATCCAGACCGTCTGCAGCGTCCGGACGACGGCGTCGGTGTTGTTCGCGCGTGGCGTCCCGTAGGCGTCGATCAGGTACCGCTCGGTCATGAACACGAGCGCCCGCGCCGTCTCCCTCGGGTCGATTTCGGCCGGAGTGATGCCGGCCTCCACGTCGCGAAAGATGCGGGCCTCCACGGCGAAGATTAGGCGTTCGATCAGGCCCCCCCTGTACACCTCCTCGACCCGCCCGTCGTAGCTCGCCGCATCCGAGATCGCCCGCAGCACCGGCCCGTACCTCTCGAACGTCTCGGCCCCTCCCCCCAGCGCCTCCCGCAGGACCGCGGCGGATTCTCCCCTGCCCAACCCCGGGTCCCCGACCAGCCACCTCCGGTCCACCGCGAACAACAATCCTCCGATGCCTTCCAGCAACCGCGTCACCAACTCGTAGCGGTCCCCGAAGTACGCGTAGAACGCGGGCCGCGACAAACCCGTACGCGCCATCACGTCCTCGACCTTCATCTCCCTGAAAGGGTGCTCGGAGAGAAAAGACCTCGCCGCCGCCAGGATCGCCCGCTCCGCCTCCTCGGGCCTCCGCCGCCGGCGACGCTCCCCGCTCACGTTCCCACCCGGTCCAGTCCTCCCATAACGTCAATCTACCTGCTTATTGACACGATGTCTATTGACGTCGTGTCAATAACGGGGTATCATGCTGTTACAACCCGACGAAGGGAGAGCAGGGTGACGGAGATAGGGGTGATCGGGGAGGAGAGGGAGGTCCGGTTGGGGCCGGATGTGATCCGTTACAGGGAGGTCGGGAGCGGGCCGACGCTGGTGTTCGTGCACGGTGTGCTGGCGAGCGGCGTCCTGTGGAGGGACGTGGTCGCGGGCCTCTCGGGGCGGTTCCGGTGCGTCGTCCCGGATCTACCGCTGGGAGGGCACGCGGTACCGATGGCCCCCGAGACGGACCTGAGCCCGCGGGGCGTGGCCCGACTCGTCGCGGACCTTATGTCGGCGCTTGACCTGCGCGACGTTACCCTCGTCGGCAACGACACGGGCGGGGCGATCTGCCAGATCGTCATAGCCGAGCACCCCGAGAGGATAGGCCGCCTCGTCCTCACCAACTGCGACGCGTACGAGGCCTTCTTCCCGTGGCAGCTCAACCTCCCCTTTCATCACGGCCCGCGCCTGTTCGGCCCGCGCTACGTGGACCTCCTGGCGCGGATGCTTGGTGCGCGTCTCGCCCAGCGCCTGTTGCTGAAGACGGTCGCGAAGCGGCGGATGGACGAGGCCACGCTCGACGCCTACTTCGCGAACCTGATCGGCGACGCGGGGGTCCGTCGCGACCTGACGCGGTTTCTACAGGGCGTCTCGAAGAGGTACACGTTGGAGGCCGCAAGGCGGTTCCCGGAGTTCCGGCGCCCGGTCCTCATCGTCTGGGGAGAAGACGACAAGTTTTTCCTGTCTCGGTATGCCCGGCGCCTTGAGGAGGACTTCCCCGACGCGCGGTTGCGGTTCGTTGCCGGGTCCCGTGCCTTTGTGCCAGAAGACCGGCCAGAGGCGCTCGCCGGTTACGTGGCGGATTTCGTGCGGCGGGAGAGCAAAGTAGGGCTCGCATGACGGGGCATTGGGGACGGGGGCGGAGAGCTTGAAACTCTTTGCAACGATTTCGGCCGTAAGGTATGATGCGTGCGATGCCGAACACCGATTCTCAGCGGAACGACTCAGGTGGCAACTACGCGCGTTTCTTCCATGTTGGGTTCGCTTTCATGCTCATCATCGCGGTCTTCACGGGGGGCGGGTACTTGCTCGACCAATTGGTTGGGACGTTGCCGCTCTTCTTGCTGCTCGGGATGCTGGTCGGGTTCGGGGCGGCGCTCTACTACCTCTTCACGGCCCTGAAGCAGGTGGGGGGCGGGTGAGCACCCACTCGCGCCTCGCCCTTAGGGGTGCGGCGTTGGCGCTCTTGCTCGCGCTCCCCGCGGGGGTGGCGGTCTGGTACTACTTCGGGCGGGCAGAGACCCTCTCGTTCGTATATGGTGTCGGGGTTGGGATCTTGGGCTTCGCGTCCATCGCGCTCACGGTGTCGCTGTTGACCGTGCGGCCGTCGGGGGTAAGGATCCTGCTCGGTGTCGCGTCCTACGGGGGGCGGCTGGCTTTTGCGCTTGTGGCGGTTGGGGTACCTGTGTACCTCGGGTCGTGGCCCGTGCTGCCGATGCTGTGCGGGCTGGTTGGGGTGTACGTGGTAGAGAACGTGTCGCTTTTGAAGATGGCGCCGAGGTCGATCCCGGTGGGCGCTCCCGGGCCCTCGGTGCGCGGGGGAGTAGAACGGAGGACTGAGATTTGAGCAGTACGCCCACGTTGGCGCAGTTGAGCGCGGAGAAGGTGCGCGAGGAGATCATCCACACCTTCGAGGCCGGGCAGCACGCGTACGTGCATCTCTCGTTGTTCGGGATAGACATCTCCATCACCAAAGCCGTGGTGTTCCTCTGGATCGGGGCGGCGGTGACCTTCCTGATCATGTTTATCGGCAGCCGTCTGCTGAAGAACAGGCCCGGGGCGTACCAGGTGCTCGTCGAGGAGATCTACGGCTTCGGGCGGAACAGTTTGGCCGGGCAGATGGGCGAGGAGGGCAAGAAGTTCTTTCCTTACACCCTCACGCTCTTCATCTTCCTGCTGGTGTTGAACCTTATAGGCCTGATCCCGAACAGCTACCCCGTGACGGCCAGCATCACGTTCACGCTTACGCTCGCGCTCTTGACGTTCATCATCACCCAGTACGTAGGCATCCGGGCCAACGGGCTCGGGGGCTACGTCAAGGCCTTCGTGCCGCCGGGGTTGCCGCTCAAGATCATCTTCGTGCCGTTCATGTTCGTCATCGAGTGGATCTCGGAGCTCTCCAAGCCCCTCACGCTGGCGATGCGGCTCTACGCGAACATCCTGGCCGGGCACCTGCTCATCTTTATCTTCCTGAGCTTCATCCTGTACTTCGGCACGTTCATGGCCGCGATCTCGGTCCCCATGGCGCTCGTGCTGTACGGCTTCGAGATCTTTGTCGCTGTGTTGCAGGCTTACATATTCGCTATCCTTACGCAGGTTTATATCGAGATCGCCCTGTACCGTACGGAGCACTAGGGGCAGGGCCCAACATCGTCGGACGCGCAAGAAACGAGAGGAGACAGAAAATATGGACATGATGATGCTCGCGCAGGTGCCGGAGACCGGATTGCTGGCGATAGGCTTCGGCGTCGCCGCAGGGACCGCGGTTATCGGGTCGGGGATCGGGATGGGCTACCTCTTCGGGCAGACCATCGCCTCTATCCACCGCCAGCCGGAGGCCTTCGAGCTTTCGAGGACGTGGCTCTTTGTCGGGATCGGTCTCGTCGAGGCGCAGGCGCTCTTCGGCCTCGCCTTCGCGCTGCTCATCGGGCTCGGGATCCTTCCAGGATAGGGGAAGGTCCGGGGCAGAGTTAAGGAGAAAGTATGCTGGATCCAACGGGCATCTTCGATCTGATCAAGACTAGCCTGCTCTTCTGGGAGATAATCACCTTCGCCATCCTGCTGTTCCTGATCATCAGGTACGTCTACCCGCCGATCCGGGACCAGATCCAGAAGCGCCAGGCCGAGATCGAGGGCGCCATCGACGAGGCCCAGAAGACGCGCGAGGAGGCCCGCGAGCTTCTCGCGGAGTACCGGCGCCAGATCGAGGAGGCCCGCGGCGAGGGCCGGCGCATCCTCGAAGACGCCCGCAAGCAGGCCGACGCCCAGCGCGAGCGTACGAAGAAGGAGGCCCGCGAGGAGGGCGACCGCATCGTCCAGCGGGCCCGCGAGGAGATCGGCCGCGAACGCGAGAGCGCCATACGCGAGGTCCGCAGCGAGGTCGCCGGCATGGTTATACAGGCCTCCGAGCAGGTCCTCGGGCGCACCGTCGACCACGACGAGCACGAGCGCCTCGTCTCCCAGGCCCTCGACGACCTCGAGGCCGAGGTGGCCGGCAGCTCCGCCGGCGGGAGAGGGACCGCTTGAGCGCCGCCTCCACCTACGCCGAGGCCCTCTTCGGGGCCGCCCGCGACCGCGACGAGCTCGAGGCGGTCCTCGACGACTTGAACGAGTTCTCCTCCGCGCTCTACGGCAGCGAGGAGCTCAGGCTCTTCTTCTACGGCGGGCAGGTGCCCGAGCGCGAGAAGCGCCGGGCCATAGACGCCCTGACGGAGGGCATGCAGCTCTCCACCCGCAACTTCCTCAAGGTGCTCGTGGACAACGGGCGGGAGCACATTTTCGATGATGTGACAAGGCGCTACGAGGACCTCGTCAAGGAGCACATGGGTCGTGTGGAGGTGGAGGTAACTACCGCGGTCGAGTTGTCCGAAGAGGCGACGAGCCGGCTAAAGGATAGGCTTAGCAAGGTGCTGGAGGGGCAGGAGGTCATCCTGGAGACGCGGGTGGATCCGCACCTCCTGGGGGGTGCTGTCTTCCGGTTCGGGGGGCAGATGATGGACGGAAGTATCCGGGGGCGGCTGGAGAGCCTCCGGGAGGGCATGCTCGAGAGGAGTGTTGTTTAGTGGGTAGGCTCAGGCCGGAGGAGATCTCCTCCATACTAAAAGGCGCCATAACGGACTACGAGAACCGGGTTCGGACCGAGGAGGTCGGGCAGGTGCTCGAGGTCGGGGACGGCATCGCGCGCGTCCACGGCCTTACGAACGTCATGTACCAGGAGATGCTCGACTTCGAGGACGCCCGGGGGAACAAGATCACGGGCCTCGCCCTGAACCTTGAGGAGGACAACGTCGGCGTCATCATCGCCGGCGACGACACCCACATCCAGGAGGGCAACACCGTCCGCCGCACCGAGCGGCTGGCGAGCGTGCCGGTCGGCGAGGGCGTGCTCGGCCGGGTCATAGACGCCCTCGGCCGCCCGATGGACGGGAAGGGCGAGATCGAGGCCGACGAGCAGGTCCCGGTCGAGGTCGTCGCCCCCGGCATCATCAAGCGCCAGCCGGTCAAGCAGCCGCTCCAGACCGGCATCAAGGCCATCGACGCCATCATCCCGATAGGCCGCGGCCAGCGCGAGCTGATCATCGGTGACCGCAAGACGGGCAAGTCTTCGATCCTTATCGACACCATAATCAACCAGGGCGACCAGGGCGTGAAGTGCATCTACGTCGCCGTCGGCCAGAAGGACTCCTCGATCGCCGGCCTCTACGCCTCGCTCGAAGAGGCCGGCGCCATGGAGTACACGACGATCGTGAACGCGTCGGCCTCCCAGTCCGCCACACTTCAGTACCTCGCCCCCTACGCGGGCTGCGCCATCGGCGAGTACTTCATGAACCGGGGGGAGGACGCTCTCGTCATCTACGACGACCTCTCCAAGCACGCCGTCGCCTACCGGCAGATGATGCTGCTGCTCAGGCGCCCGCCGGGCCGCGAGGCGTACCCCGGCGACGTGTTCTACCTGCACTCGCGCCTTTTGGAGCGGGCCGCGAAGTTGTCGGATGATGCCGGTGGCGGATCGCTGACGGCGCTGCCGGTCATCGAGACCAAGGCGGGCGACATCTCGGCTTACATCCCGACCAACGTCATCTCGATCACGGACGGCCAGATCTTCCTGGACTCCGACCTGTTCAACTCGGGCCAGCGTCCGGCCATCGACACCGGCAACTCCGTGAGCCGGGTGGGCTCATCAGCCCAGATCAAGGCGATGAAGAGCGTCGCCGGCACCTTGCGCCTCGACCTGAACCAGTATCAGGAGCTGGCGAGCTTCTCCCAGTTCGGGAGCGACCTCGACCAGGCCACCCAGCAGTCGCTCAACCGCGGGGAGCGCCTGACGGCGATCCTCAAGCAGGACGAGCGCGAGCCGATGCCGGTCGAGGAGCAGATCGCCGTGATCTTCGCCGCCTCCAACGGCTACCTCGACGACGTCGACACGGGCGACGTCCCGGACTGGGAGGGCCAGTTCCGCGACTACCTGCGCGACAGCCACGGCGAGATCCTGTCGACCATCCGTGATGAGAGGCAGGTCTCCGACGAGACGCGCGGGAAGCTCGAGGACGCCGTCGAGCGCTTTAACGAGAACTACGAGCCGCAGACGAGCAGCATCGTGAACGCGAGCACGAACGGTTCCTCCGGTGAAGGGTCGGACGACGAGGACGAGGGGAGCTAGGGTTTGGCGAGCCTCCGGGATCTCAAACGGCAGATAGGCTCCGTCAAGAACATCGCCAAGGTCACGGAGGCCCTCCAGACGGTCTCCGCGGTGAAGTTCCGCAAGGCGGAGGCGCGCGTGAAGAAGGCCCGCCCCTACGCGGACAACGTCGAGGAGATGATGCGTGACGTGGCCCGAAGCGCGAGCGGCGACAGCCCGCTGCTCGCCGGCAGGGAGGTCAACCGTATCGTTGTCGCCACCCTCACCGCCGACCGCGGGCTCGCCGGCGGCTTCAACGCGCAGGTGCTGCGGCGCACGGCGCAGTTCAGGGCGGAGAAGGGCCGGGAGGCGGAGCTCGGGCAGGTCGCGAGCGGGCGCAAGGCCGTCGCGTTCTTCCGCTTTCGGAACGTGGAGCTCGAGGAGGTCTACACGGGGTTCACCGACACCCCGACCTACGAGAAGGCGCGGGAGATCGGGCGGGCGCTCACGGGCCTGTTCGAGGACGAGAAGGCCGATGAGGTCTACCTCGTCTACAACCGCTTCGAGAGCGCCCTCACCCAGCGCCCCGTCCTCAAACGCCTCATCCCGGTCGCCACCGAGGAGGCGGAGGGCGAAGAGGAACGGGAGCGCGACGACAACCTCGCGTACATGGAGTACGTGCCCGACCCCGAGACGGTGCTGGAGCAGCTTGTGCCCCGGTACGTCGAGACGATGGTGTGGCAGGCGCTGCTCGAAGGTGCGGCGGGCGAGCACGGGGCGCGCATGACGGCGATGAAGAACGCCACCGACAACGCCAACGATCTGGCGAAGAACCTGACGTTGCAGATGAACAAGGCGCGGCAGGCCCAGATCACGGGTGAGATCATCGAGATCGCGGCGGGCGCGGACGCCCTCGCCGCAGGCTAGAGAGAGGACGCAGCAAAGATGAGCGAGAGCGGCCAGGAGTTCAACCGCACGACCTTCGGAAACCGGGAGGGCGCGGTCGAGACGGGCGGGGAGGCCGGTAGTACCGGCAACGGCGCCCCGGACGGCCAGACGGCCGAGCGCAGCGAGCAGAACGGCGGCGGGGTACAGAGCGGCGTCGGGACGGTGGTCGAGGTCAAGGGCCCGGTCGTCGACGTCAGGTTCCCGGCCGAGTCCATACCGGAGATCTTCAACGCCCTCACGGTACCCCTGGACGTGTACGGCGAGGAGACGAAGCTCACCCTCGAGGTCCAGCAGCTCCTCGGCGACGATATGGTCCGCACGGTCGCCATGTCCTCCACCGACGGCCTCAAGCGCGGCCTGGACGTGACGGACACCGGCAGCCCCATCTCCATCCCCGTCGGCAAGAACGTCCTTGGGCGCGTCATCGACGTGCTCGGGGAGCCGGTCGACGAGCAGGGCCCCGTCGAGGACCCGGATGCCATGTGGCCGATCCACCGCCCCTCGCCCCGGTTCGAGGACTTGGCGACCCAGACGGAGCAGTTCGTCACGGGCATCAAGGTGATAGACCTCCTCTGCCCGGTTCGCCGTGGAGGCAAGGCCGGCCTCTTCGGCGGCGCCGGCGTCGGCAAGACGGTCGTTATCCAGGAGCTCATCAACAACATCGCCCTGCAGTACGAGGGAACCTCGGTCTTCGCCGGCGTGGGGGAGAGGACCCGCGAGGGCAACGACCTCTACGGCGAGTTCCAGGAGGCCGGCATCCTCCCGAACGTGGGCCTCGTCTTCGGGCAGATGAACGAGCCGCCCGGCGCCCGCTTCCGCGTGGCGCTTACCGGCGTCACCCTCGCCGAGTACTTCCGGGAGGAGCTCGGCCAGGACGTCCTTTTCTTTGTGGACAACATCTTCCGCTTCGTCCAGTCGGGCAACGAGGTCTCGGCGCTGATGGGCAGGATGCCCTCAGAGGTCGGCTACCAGCCCACTCTGGGCACCGAGATGGGCGCCTTGCAGGAGCGCATCACATCGACCAAGACCGGTTCGATCACATCCTTCCAGGCCGTCTATGTCCCGGCGGACGACTTTACCGACCCGGCGCCGTTCACGGTGTTCGCCCACCTCGACTCGACGGTGGAGCTCAGCCGGAGCCTCGCCGCGCAGGGCATCTACCCGGCCGTTGACCCGCTTACGAGCTCCTCGACCATCCTGGACCCGTCCGTGGTTGGGGACGAGCACTACCAGGTTGCCCAGCAGGTGCAGAACATTCTGCAGCGCTACAAGGAGTTGCAGGACATCATCGCGATCCTCGGCATCGACGAGCTCTCCGAGGAGGATAAGGTGATCGTCGGCAGGGCCCGCCGGCTGCAGCGCTTCCTCTCCCAGCCGTTCTTCGTGGCCGAGCAGTTCACGGGCCAGGAGGGCAAGTTCGTGGAGCTGGACGAGACGATCCGGTCTTTCAAGGAGGTCGTAGAGGGCCGCCACGACGACCTGCCCGAGCAGGCCTTCTACCTCGTCGGCAACATCGACGAGGCCGTCCAGAAGGCCAAGACCCTCTCTGGCGAGGAGGCCGAGGACGGCGACGAATCCGGCGGTGGGGCTCCCTCCGGCGACGAATCGCCCGAGGTACAGGCGGGCAGCGAAGAGGCCGGCGAGGACCAGGGCTCCGATGACGGCGCTGACGAGAGAGACGAGAACAGGTAGTGGCTGAGGACCGCCAGCAGGGGGGTGGGGGCCGGGTACTCTTCTGCCGGATCATCACGCCCGAGAAGCTGGTCTATGACGGGGAGGCCAACCTCGTCATGGCCCGCATAGCGGACGGGGACATCGGGGTTATGGTCGACCACGCCCCGCTCGTCTCCTCCGCCGAGATCGGGGACGTCCGGGTGAGGGAGGGCGAGGAGCTTCACGTCTTCGCCACCTCCGACGGCTTCTTCAAGGTGGCCGAGAACCTGGTCCAGGTCCTTGTAGAAGAGGCCGTCGCTGCCGACGAGATCGACACCGACGCGGCCGGCAACCAGGTCGAGGAGGCCGAGCGCGAGCTCTCGGAGGTCTCCGAAGGCGACGAGGACGGCGAGCGGAAGAGGGCCGAGATCGACCGCAAGCGCAGGATGGGGGAGAACCTCCTGCGCGTGGCCGGCAATTACGCGTAGGGCCGGGAGCCTTTAGCCGTTCTCTAAAGAGCCTTAACGCCGTTGTAACCGCTTTGTGACATTTGCCGGGCATAGTATGTGCCTGAGAGAACGTTTCAACGGCAGTATTCTATGCAAGACACCGAGGGGGGACCAGTGTCCGAGAGGTTTTACGTCGAGGGCGGGGCGCGGCTTGAGGGGGAGGTCGAGGTCTCGGGGGCCAAGAACGCGGCCCTGAAGTTCGTCGCCGCGGCGCTACTCGCGCCCGGCAAGACCGTCCTGCACGGCGTCCCGCGCATCAAGGACATCTGGACCATGATCTCGCTTCTCGACGAGCTCGGGGTGAAGACCTCGTTCTCGGGCCACACCCTCGAGATAGACGCCTCCGAGGTCGACTCCTACACGGCACCCTACGAGCTCGTACGCCAGATGCGGGCGAGCCTCGTCGTCCTCGGGCCGCTGGTGGCCAGGTTCGGGGAGGCGGAGGTTTCGGCGCCCGGCGGGTGCAACCTGGGTCTCCGCAAGTTCAACTTCCACGTGGACGGGCTGAGAAGGCTTGGCGCCGACATCGAGCTCGACCACGGGTTTATCAAGGCGACGGCGCCTAATGGTTTGAAGGGCACGGAGATCATCTTCGAGTACCCGAGCGTGGGCGCCACGGAGAACGTGATGATGGCCTCCGTCCTGGCAGACGGCGTCACGATCATCGAGAACGCGGCGAGAGAGCCGGAGATCGTGGCCATCGCCGACATGCTGAACGCGATGGGGGCGAACGTGATGGGCGCCGGGACGGGCCGCATCGTCGTCGAGGGCGTGGACGAGCTCGAGGCCGTCGAGTGGACGGTGATGCCCGACCGCATCGAGGCCGGCACCTTCCTGATGGCCGCGGCCGCGACCGGCGGGGACGTGCTCGTCAGAAACGCCCTGCCGGAGCACCTCAAGATGGAGCTCGACAAGATGCGCGGGATGGGGGTCGATATCGAGACCTTTCCCGGTTCCCCCGGAATCCGGGCGCGGGTCGGCGACCCGGCCTCGCTCACCGGCGTGGACGTCTCGACGCTGCCCTTCCCCGGTTTCGCCACGGACCTTCAGGCGCAGATGCTCGTGCTCCTCACCCAGGTCTCGGGGGCCTCGATCATCACGGAGAACGTCTACGAGAACCGCCTCCAGGTAGCAGAGGAACTCAACCGCATGGACGCTGGCATAGACCTCTTCGGCGGCCATCGCGCGCTGGTGCGCGGCCCGCGCCGGCTGCAGGGGACGATCGTGCAGTCACCCGACCTGCGCGGCGGCGCCGCCCTCGTGATGGCCGGCCTCGTCGCGGAGGGGACGACCGTCGTCGAGGGCGCGAAGCACATCCTGCGAGGCTACGAGCTCTTCGAAGAGAAGCTCACGAACCTCGGCGCCACCATAGCCTTCGAGGCCGACGCCTCCCTTCGCTCGTCGCAGCACGCTGCGCCCTAACGGGACCCGCTTGTCAGCACGCCGCCTGCCGGCCGCCTTCGGCTCTTTAGGTGGATAGCGAGCGTCTCCTGGAGTGCTGGCGGACCTATCCTCCCTGGAACGATGCTGTTTGCGCCGACTCAAGCCTGCGGGCTCCCGCGCGTCCAGAACGGGTTATTGGCCGAGAACCCGTGAAGCGCCGTGCCGACGGGCGGAGGCGAAGCCTGAGCGTGCTGAAAGCGGAGGCCAAAGGCTGCCGCGGGACGCGACGGCGATAGCCGGAGCGTGTAGACTCTCGTTTTTGAGTGGCGAGGCTCTGTGGAGGCGGGATCTGGCGGTAGTCGAGAACAAGACGGAGGTGCTCGCGCTTACCCGCCAGCTCGTGCGCTACCGGTCGTACACCCCTGGCGTCGCCCAGTCGGCGATGGACTTTATCAACGGGTGGTTCGGGGCCCGTGGCCTGGAGACGACGCGCTACGGTGGTGCCGGCTCCCAGGGTGAGTTGACGTCGCTCGTCGTGCGGGTAGGGTCCGGGGAGCCGAGGATACTGCTCCACGGCCACGTGGACGTCGTCCCGGGCGAGGAGGGCCAGTTCGAGGCCCGCGAGGAACGGGACGAGCTCTACGGCCGCGGCGTCTACGACATGAAGGGCGCTCTGGCCGCCATGATGTACGCGGTCGAAGACCTCAGAGCCATTGGCTGCGAGGCGACGGTCGAGCTTCTGATCGTGCCGGACGAGGAGCAGGAGCACGGCGGGCCGAACGGGGCCGAGGTCCTCATAGGGCAGGGCCACGTCGGG
Source organism: uncultured Rubrobacteraceae bacterium (assembly GCA_902805975.1). Lineage (GTDB taxonomy): Bacteria > Actinomycetota > Rubrobacteria > Rubrobacterales > Rubrobacteraceae > Rubrobacter_D. The sequence goes on from CADCUT010000007.1 coordinate 14,798, forward strand.
GACTTCCTGATCACCGGCGAGCCGACGGACTTCCACATCGGCACGCAGGCCAAGGGCGTGCTCGACCTGCGCGTGACGCTCAGGGGCAAAAGTGCTCACGGCTCACAGCCGTGGCTCGGCAAGAACGCAGCACTTCTCGCCTACGAGCACTACCGCCGGGTCCTGGAGCTCCCGTTCGCGACCGAGAGGTCTGACCTCTTCCCCTACCCGAGCGTGAACCTCGCCAGGATCATCGGCGGCGACGTGCTCAACCGCGTGCCGGACCGCTGCACCTACGATCTTGACATCCGCTACCTGCCCAACCAGGACCCCAAGGAGATAGCGCGCCAGATCCGCTCCGTAGACCTGCCCGCGGAGGTCGAGGTCCTCTTCGGCCGGGAGCCGACCTACGTCTCTCGCGCCGACCCCTACGTGAAGACACTGCGCGAGGTCGCCGCCCGGCACTTCCGGGGCAACCCCGTCGGCGTCGGCCGCCACGGCGCGAGCGACATCGTCTACTTCCAGCGGGCCGGCGTGCCAGGCGTGGAGTTCGGCCCCGTAGGAGGCGGCCACCACGGCCCGAGCGAGTACGTCGTCACCTCGACTCTAGAGGACTACCGGCGAATGATCGTCGAGTTCGTCCAGATCGTCGGCCGCAACGGCAAGAGCCGGAAGTAAGGTTTCAGGTCTCAGGCTTCGGGTCGCCTCCTTCGGAGGCTTTCAGGGTTTGAAAGGTTATAGGGCGAGGCTGCCGCTCGCTCCGGGTCAACAATGGTCGTGATGTCGGGACCTAAGCCCCATTCCGCACCCCTGAAACCTGAAGCCTGATGCCTAATGCCTAACACTCACCCGCTCGAGTCGGCCTCCTGAAAAGGCTCCGCCTCCCCCCGGGGTGATGCGCCGCCGGCCGCGGTCGCTTCGGCCTCGGCTTCGGCCTCCTCCTGGGGTATCGCGCCGCCGGAGATGGCGACGATATCGTTCTCTAGGGAGGAGATCTCACCCCCCGCGCTCGCCCAGACCCCCACGGAGAAGCCTTCATCGACGGGCTCTCCCAACTTCTGCCCGTACTCGACCTCGTCGCCCTCGGAGACGAGCGGGGTGGCCGGTTTTAGTAGCCCGCCGCCGAGGGGCAGGTTCACGCCGGAGATCCTGCCTACCAGGGAGACGATGCCCTCGTCGGGACACCGCGTCTCTATACCGGCGTACTCCTTGCCCTGCGTGCCGTGGGGGATCAGGAACAGCGCGTTGGTCATCCGCCGCACGTAGGCGTCGCCCTCTCCGAACTCTTCGATGCTCACGTCGTGCAGGTACGGCCCGCCGTCCAGGACCGAGAGGTGGCCGGAGTTCTCCGCGTTCAGGCCCGAGATCTCCAGTACCTCGCCCACGGAGGCGCCTATGGGGGTCTCGTAGACCTTCGCCTCAGTCTCTGGACCGTAGAGGGTGAAGAACTTCGTGGTGAGGGGCTTGCCCAGGAAGAGGGCGTTGTAGATGTTGAGCAGGGTCTCCGTGTTGTTGACGACCTTGCCGACGTCCGGCGGCATCCCCGGGCGTCTCATGCCGTCGGGCGTATCCACGAACCGGGGCACCCTGGTGTCGGTGGCGTGCTTGACGAGGGTCTTCTCCTCGCCGAGGGCGTAGGTGTCCGGCACGTAGCGGACGTCGTAGACGCCGTCGCCCGCGTGTTCGGCGTAGGGGGCGTACCATTCCCGGTCCTTCTCGTGGACGCCCAGGGTGATCTGCTCGAACCCGAAGATCGCCTTCATGGCCTCGAAGACCTGGAGGAACTCTTCCAGGTACTCCCTGTGGAGAAGCTTATCGCCCCAGTAACCGGGCTCGCTCTCGGTGGCGTTGACGATCAGGTGCGGCTGCGGCGCCTTGTACTTGAAGTAGGTCGGGAACCCGCCGCCCCCCGCGCCGACGATGCCGGCCTGGCGCATGATCTCCACTGCCTCCTCGGCGCCCAAGGCCTTGACTTCTTCGAGGCTCCGCCGCCTTATCTCGACCATGTTCTTTCGCCCCCGGATTATCGGCCCTACGGATTGACCTCGACGCCGGGCGCTGTCTTCGAGTAGTCGAACTCGGCGGCCCTGCTCACATATTGCTGCATGTCTTCGGGAACCTCGTCGCCAGGATATATGGCCTCGACCGGACAAAGCGGCATGCACATCGAGCAGTCGATGCACTCGGCGGGGTTGATCACGAACTGGTCGTCGGCGTCGTAGATGCAATCGACCGGGCATGCGCCCACGCAAGCCGTGTTCTTTGTGCCGATGCACGCCTCGGTTATGACGTAGGCCACGGGGGACCTCCTTTTCCGGTGCCAGCCTTCCCCAAGAGGCAGTCTAACCAACGCGTAACCCCTGTCAACAGGCGCGGGGACAATGATGCTCGCCTCTGGCGGACCCGGAACGGGTCGCTTAGCCTAAGGCGGCCCACGCCAGACCCGGCATGATCCCCACCTTGCCGGCTCACCGACGCTGAGGCACGTCAAGCCGACGGCGGTGCTTACGGGGGCGCTGGTATCGCTTGCGCCGAAAGTCCTGACTTACACGGTCGTGTTCGACCTGTCGGGTCCCCAAATCGAAGTTGGATTCTCCTGGGGTGGGCGTCCGCCGTGCTCGGGGCCCACATCCTTGGGGGTCTTTTGGCCGGCGGGATGGCCAGACGCTCCCCGGGACTCAACGGGGCGCTCTCCGCGGCGCTAGGCCCCGTACTCCTGGTGGCGCGGCCTACTTCGCCCTCGTCGTCTTTTACGACCTGATCCTGCACGGCCCCGCGGGCATCGTTCCGGATTACTTGAACTCCCCCGCCAAGATCCGTGAGTTCGTCACCGACGAGGAGTCGTTCGGGGCTTTCGTGCTCACCCTAGCAATGGCTGTCTACACGTCTGTGGCGGTCCTCGTGGGCCTCCCGTCCGGCAGTGTGGCGGACCGCTTCAGGTCTTCTTCGTCCGTTGTCGACGGCTGAAGCGACGCTTTTGTCCGCTCTGCCACCTTGTGGGATTGGACCGAGGGTTTCCGAGAGGCCATTATTCGCCCTTTGCTACCGTTAGTTACCGCTTGAAAGTTTTTCCCTACACGAGTATATTGCGGGCAGTTATCGGGTAGAAAGGTTCGGTTTGGCTCTAGGTCTGTTACAGCAGGGCTCCTCTTACGGGATGCTCTACCTGTACGTGGGAATCTTCATGTTGCTGATCACGGGCTTTGTGGCGACGACGTTGGTGATCGCGCGGTTGATCTCCCCAGGGAGGCGCTCCGGCACGAAGAACCAGATCTACGAGACCGGGGAGACGACCGTTACTGACCCGTGGCGCCCGTTTCCGGTGCGCTACTATGTCTTCGCGCTGCTCTTCCTGATCTTCGATGTGGAGGCGGCGTTTCTCTATCCGTGGGCGGTAATCTACCGGGACCTCGGCCTCTACGGGTTCGTAGAGATGGTCATCTTTGTCGCGATCCTGACGGTAGGACTCGCCTACGCCTGGAAGAAGGGGGCCCTTAAGTGGGTGTAATGCAGCAGTTCAACGAACCGAACATGCTCACCACGAGCACGGACAAGCTCTTCAACTGGGCCCGCAAGAACTCGCTCTGGCCG
>CADCUT010000008.1 GCA_902805975.1 uncultured Rubrobacteraceae bacterium
GCGCCCCGGAAGCGTCAGGCTCACGTCGTCGCAACGCGCGCAGAGGAACTCCAGCAGCGCCGCCAGGCCGCAGAGCCCTGCCGGCTCCACGAACTCCACCGTGCGCAGGTCGACCACCACGGGCTCCCCTTCGACTTCGGCGGCGGCCGAGAAGGCGGGGTCCAGGCTGCCCATCGTGAGCACCCCGGTCATCGCGCCCCGGCTACTGACGTTCAACTCGAGCTGCGTCTTCATCGGTCTTATTGTAGCTGGTGAAGATGGCGAGATGTCTGGTTGCCGGGCGGGTGCTTACGAAACGAAAGGCACGATCCTACTACTCATTCACAACAGGCAGTTGCAGGGCCTCAGGAACATGCGTCATTAAACTCCGTAGTCTAGATAGAGATAGGGGACGTTGCCCGTTTCTTCCTACGGAGCCAGCATTATCCCACGCTAAGGAACCAGGCCCATTGAATACAGGCTCGACTGAACCGTCCCTAATGATCCGCAGAACGATAAGGTGGTTAGGTTCGCTACTCATAGCGACCCGTGTGCCTTGAGTGGCTTTTATCTGGACGAGTTTGCCATCCTGAGACCTTGCGTCATGACGTTCTGCGGATGCGGGCAACAGTTCGAGAGCGTAGCGATGCGCGGCTAACACCTCACCTAAACTGCCGACCATGTGACCATCCGGAGTAAAGTGCCTCCCAGGAAAGAGCGTTTGCAGTTCATCGACGATAGCGTACAGACGCTCTACGAGAGCAGGTATCCGGTCGACGTTCCGATAATCCTCATTTGCTTGCATGAATATCGATTCTCCATAAATGGACTATCTTATACTTCTAGCCCTCGCGGCGGCGTTCGTAGAAGAGTTCGGTGTAGCGGCGGTTGTCGTAGCGGCTCAGGAGGGAGCCGTCGCCGACCTGCTCGAAGCCGTTCTTCTCGAAGACGCGTTGCATACGGTGGTTGTGGGAGAGCGTCGAGCCCCGGACGTTCTCCAGGCCTAAAGTGTCGAAGACGTATTCGACGAGGAGCTCGACGGCCTCGCTCGCGAGGCCCCGGCCGCGCAGGTCATCGGGGCCGATCTTGATCCCGAGCTCGCAGCCGCCCCTGCGGAAGTCGTAGAGGGTCGCCATTCCGATGGGCTCCCCTTCGGCCTCGATGATGAACGTCTTGACCGAGCGGTCCTCCCAGCGTGCCAGGTAGTCCCTGCGGGCGGCGGAGAAGGAGACCTTGATCGGGGAGCGGCCGTTCCAGGCGGCGAGCTCGGGGTCGCGGTCCCAGGAGTAGGCGGCCTCCACGTCCGACTCGCGCGGCGGCCGGAGGACGACGGATTTCCCGTTCAGGCTCTCGACTTCTTCGGCGTGTATGGCTACCCCTCTCTCATGAGAAAACAATGTTACACCCACCGGGTGCCAGAAGCATCGTTCAGCGCGCGCGGGGCCGTTTTGGTTAGAATGGGCGAGTCCAGGCAACCAGGAGCGTCTGTGAGCGGAACGGTCGGGGAGTTCTTCGGGGGCTCCGGGAGGAGAATCCGGGACGTAATCTGGGGGGACGTCCCCACGGACAGGTCCGTGAGGGCCTTGCTCGAGACCCAAGCGATGCAACGCCTCGCGAGCATGAACCAGCTCGGTCTCACCTTCGCCGCTTTCCCGAGGGCCCGCCACACGCGCCTGGACCACGCCATCGGCACCTACCACCTCGCGAGCCTGACGCTCAAGAGGATCGTGGACACCGGCGCCTACCTGGAGGACAGGGACGTGCAGGGCGCGCTTGCCGCGGCACTCCTCCTGAACGTGGGACGCTACCCGTACTCAGGCGCCATCGAGGGGATAGCCCTCCCCGGGGCGCCCAGCTTCAAGGAGCTGAGCCGCCGCTGGATCGAGCACACAGAGGTCGCCAAGGTCCTCCGCAGCGACTGGGACCTCGAGCCCCACAACGTCTTCCGTCTCGTCTCCCGCGGGGACACCCCCCCGCGCGGCCTGACCCCGACAGAGCACCTCCTGCGCGACATCCTCTTCGGGCCTTTAGACGTCGGAGCCCTCGACTGCCTCGTCCGGGACGGCCGGGGGGCGAGGGTCCCCTTCGGCCTGGTGGAGCCGCTGCCCCTGATAGAGCACCTGAGGATCGTCGGCCAGGAGAACCGGGCGGTCCTGACCCTCGACGAGGAGGGCGCCGGTCCCCTGCAGGCCCTGATCTTCTCCAGGTACCTCGTCCACTCCAACGTCTACGGTCACCACGCGCTGCGAATACCCACGGTGATGTTCCTCCGCGCCGTTCAGGACGCCGTCCAGGAGGGCACCGTGACGTTCGACAAGCTCTCGGAGCAGGACGACGCCGGCGCCTTCGTGCTCCTGGAGGATTCCTCCAAACCCGAGAGCTCCACGGCCGTCCTGATGAAACGCCTCGCCGAGCGCGAGCCCTACCACCTGGCCCTGCAGTTCGACGAGCGTCACCCCGGATACGACCCCCTGATACGCTTGCGCGACGACGCCTCCTGGCGCCGCAGGGTCGAGGAGGCCTGGTCCCGATACCTCACCCGCTACCGCAAGGGCGTGGCCGGACCCTTCGACATCCTGATAGACCTCCCCGAACGCCAAGTCTTCCCCGTAGACCTGCGCGTGATACGGCGCTCCCCCCTCCCCGGCGAGCGCAACCCCGTCGGCTGGCAGAGCCTCTCGGGTATGTCCACCGACGACTCGGCCCGCTTCCACGCCCCCCTCCACCGCATCACCATCGCAACCGCGAACGAAGACCTCACAAACGCCGTGCGCCGCCACGCTGAAGAGCTCTTCACCATCGCAAGAGAGGTCGGATAAACGGCCCCAGACGCAGAGAAAAAGGGCCGGCGTTCACAGAAGGGTAAGCCCCTTTTCCGGCCCTTAGCGGCCCGTAGAAGGACCGCTAGGATGATACAAAGATTATAATCACACCCCGGATGCCGGCGCAAGCCCCGCCAACAAAACTTAACCTTTGGTCCTAGCCATGCCGACCGACGATGCTATAATCCCCCGGCACGGGCCGCTAGCTCAATTGGCAGAGCAAAAGACTCTTAATCTTTAGGTTCCAGGTTCGAGTCCTGGGCGGCTCACTCTGTAGAGCACGTTCCGGCCCGCTTCACGGACCTCCACTTCTAGCACGCCCCCTTCGGGTGCTCTCAGCGCGACGCTTCGCGCCTCTCAGCACGCTCCAGCCTTCGGCTTCCGCTTTCAGGAAGTCGTTGGTGGGCGTCACCACGCCCACCTGACGAACGACGGCAGGAAGATGTCTCGCTCGTGCTTCCGGGCGGCGTATCCCATAGCTAAAAGCGAGGGCCGCAAGGCCCGAAACGTGCTACGCGGAGGCGTTAGCCGTGGCTTTGGAGCAACAAAAAGACCGGGGAGGTGCAGGCTCGCCCCCGGTCGAATTGGGGGACGGGCCAGTAACTGGTCCGTCCCCCGGGTGTTTCGTCTGCTATTACCTGCGACGCAGGATTGCGTAGGTCAGGATACCCGAACCCACGAGCAGCGCGGCCGCCGGCAGAAGAATAGCGGGGCCACCGCTGGTCGGGAGGCCGCTGTCGGTCTCCTGGCCGCTGCCGGTCATCTCCATCATGGACTCCTCCATCATCATGGAGTCTTCCATCATCATCCCGCTGTCCTCCATCATCATGGAG
>CADCUT010000009.1 GCA_902805975.1 uncultured Rubrobacteraceae bacterium
GAGCTGCGCCTACCTGTCTGGAGACCAGACGTTTTTGGCTTGCTCGCACCGGTGGTTTACCTGGCCGGCCCCTCTCGGGGTACCGCCGGTGGGCTCTTACCCCACCCTTTCACCCATCACCTGTGATCGGCAGCGAAGCTAACGATCCATCGGCTGGTCTGCTCTCTGTTGCACTTGACGTGACGGGGGGCTTGCGACCCCCGCCCCTCGGGTTATTGGCCCGAGCGGCCTCTGCTGCGAGTCCGGACTTTGCTCTACGAACGGGGTGAACCCCGCTCGCAGCGACGGGTCGGACGGCCCGAACCCCGGCGGATTATACCCCAGGTGCTAGACGCTCGGCTTGGTGCGGAAGCGAGCCTCCCCGTTGCGGCGAACGAGGACTATCCTCGTCGGGGTGAGGCGTAGCTCAACCCTCTGGGCGCCGTCCCAGCGCTTCCGCCAGCGCGGGTCGTCCTCGATGCCGGGGTCGAACCACACGCCGGGGCCTTCCGCCTCGAGCACGCCCTCGTAGGCGGCGTAGTCTTCCGGGTCGCTCAAGGTGGAGACGTTCCCGCGGCGGTAGATCGCGTTGCGGGAGCGGAAGGACTGGACGGAGGACGGGCTCGTGCCGAGGGCGCTCGCGATCCAATCGTCGCTCCTTCCCTCGTCGACCCAGCGCCGGATGTCGTCCACGAATTTCCTGAGCGAGATCCGCTGGTTTATCCCCATGACCCACCGCCTTCTGTTTAACCGTTCAGGTGTACTAGCGTACATACATTGGCGCATTTTTTCCAGTATTTCACCGGCTTTGGTGTAGACTTGCGCGGTGGAAGGCCTTCTGGACATCGTGGTGGTCCTTTTGCGGCTGGTGCCGATGATACTGGCCTTCTTTATACCGGCCCTGATCGGGACGGTCATCTGGCGGGAGCGGGACGCCGGCTACAGGGTGCAGGCCTTCCTCTGGTTCACCGTCGGGTTCGGCCTCCTGACCTTCCTCTACGTCGTCTTCACCAGCTCCACCCCGCCGCAGATCGCCGCAACCCTCGGCCTCTCGGTAGTCCAGATCACCGCCGCCCTCGTCCTGGCGCGCCTGACGGTTGACAGGCTGGCGGATTAGCCCGGCTGGCGGGTAGGGGCGCTTCGCGAAGCGCCCGTAAGACGCTGGGGCTCGCGAGGGTTGCGCAATCACCGGAATGCTCCGCTTGAGAGGTTCCGCGCGTGACGTACCACCCGCCTCTGGCGCCCATCGAACAGGCGATTTGCCCCGTCAGCCGCGAGGTCGTACAGCCCCAGCGCGGCCCGGCAGGTCTTCTCGAAGCCCTCATCGCCGAGGCCGAGCGCCGCGAGTTGCGCCTCGCGCCACCCCTCCCCCATCGCGGCCGATACTAGGTCCCAGAGGCGGTTCTCGGAGCCGTAGAGGATCCGCCGGTGGACGGCCATGACCCCCCCGGCCAGGCGGATGGCGAGAACGGAGCGCTGGACGGCGGCCGCCGCGCCGCGTCCGCCCCGGAGCGCGGCGATAAGCTTGTGTACCTCCTCCGCGAGGGAGCAGGTCTCCTCTGCCACCCACCGGTCGCAACACCCCTCCAGAGGCGCCCAAGTCCAGTCCAGGGCCTCCCCGATCAAGGCGGCTGCTGTTCCGTACGGGTCGCGGAGCGTCACGGCCTCCCGCCAGCCGGGGACGGCGGCGCAGATAAGACCGGGGTCGGTCAACCCTTGGCGGTACGCTTCGAGGGGCCGACAGGTCACGGAGACGAGCAGCCCGCCGCGACGTTCGAGCCTGAAAGAGAACGTCTGGGGCCCGACGGCGAGGATGTCCACGTCGGACTCCGGTCCGGCGTCCCCGCGGGCGTGGCTGCCGACGAGGACGACGGCTTCGGCCCCGCCCTCCGCCAGTTGGTCCGCCACCTCCCCGGCGACGGAGGGCCGGTCCATCGCCCTAGCCGGCGTTCAGGGCCGAGGCGACCTCCGGTTTATCGGCGTTGAGGGCGTAGAGGTTCATGTCCGCCTTGGCGGCCTCGTAGGGCTTCCGGCGGACCTTGTCGAGAAAGTCGGCTTCGAGCATCGCGTTTATGACCTCGCCGATCTCATCCCTCGACAACTCCAACTCGCCGCGCTCGTCGAGCTCCCTGATGCTGGAGAAGATCTCCACGAACGACGCCGGCTGGTCTAGCGAGGCGACGGTGTTGCAGACCGTCTTGAGCTCGTACGGGGTCAGATCTTCAAGAAGGTCGAAGACTGGCTTCTCCGCCTGTTCGCCGTTCGCGTCCCCGCGCCTGCCGTTCGTCCGGGCCGCGGAGGCGGCTGGCTGCTGCTTCGCGGGGGCGTCCTCCTTCGGCTCCTCGGCGGCGAGGTCGGAGTCCGGGAGGTCCGGCACTTTCTCGTCCGGGAGGTAGACCTGTAGCTCCAGGTCCTGGTCCACGGTGTTCACGAGGTTGCGGCGCTCCGCCTCGACGACGAAGTCTTTGAACTTCTTGAAGCCGGCGTTGCGCTCGTCAAACGAGCCAAGCTGCACGATCATCTGCTGCTTGACCTGCCCGAGGACGCGGGGCCTGCCGCCCTTCTTCAACGTCTCGACCGCCCTGACCAGCTCCTGGTATGGGTCGGCGGCGGCCTTCTTCGGTTCCTTGTCCGGCGTGCGGGCGGCGCGGTCCTCCTCAAGAAGGGAGGCGTAGGAGATAAAGTGGTCGGCCGATTCGATCAGGTGGTACGACGTCGCCTCGGAGACCCCGATCACGACCACGATCTTCCCCTGGCTCCTGAGAAGGCTCACGAGCGGGATAAAGTCCCCATCGCCCGTTACCAGCACGTAGGTGTCGACCTGCGGGTGGTTGTGCAAGAAGTCCGAGCACTCCACCGCGAGCATCACGTCTATGGAGTTCGTGCGTCGTTTGGAGGCCTTGCCGCCGGGGAAGTAGCGGGCGGAGATGTAGCGCGGCGAGATGCCGTTGGAGTAGAGGGTCGGCGGGGCCTGGCGGAAGTCGCCCTCCGTCCAGTCCGCGTAGGCGGTGGCCGAGACTATGCGGCCGTACTCGCGGGACTTCTCGAGAATGGCCGAGACGTTCGGTTTCGCCTTGTACTCGGTGACCGTGGAGATGTAGATGTTCTCCCAGTCGATGAATATTGCAAGATCTTCTGGCATAGGTTTATTTCCTCACAAATGGGAGAGACCCGGGGTTTTCCCCGGGCCTCTTGTCGGTATTTACACGCTGTAGCGGTCGTGGACCCTGACCGCGGTCTGGGACAACGTCTCGTCGTCCAGGACGGCCTCGATCCAGAGGACCTTCGACCCGTCCGAGAAGCCCTCGGGCAGGTCGAAGGCCGAGACGATGGTGGCGGGGTCTTCGGCGTCGGCGAACCAGATGGGGTACTCGTCCGACTCGACCAGCATCTCCCCGTCTTCGTCCGTGATGATGAGCTTGGCGCGGCGCTCGTCGTCGGTGGCGTGCTCGCAGCCCTCGAACTTGGTGTAGACGACGAAAGAGGTCTCGCCGCCTTCGGCGGGCCGGATCTCATCGAGGATGCCGAAGAGCGTCAGGCGGCCTTCGAGCTCCGAGCAACCTTCGGCGAGGACGAGCGCCGTGCACTCGACCACGCCGTCGCAATCGTTATGCAACCTCTCCCCCTCCGCTCCCGTTCGCCTCCGGCAGG
>CADCUT010000010.1 GCA_902805975.1 uncultured Rubrobacteraceae bacterium
TCGTAATGTTGTTCCACTTGACGGTCTTGGTCATGGTGGTCCTGACGACCAGCGCACACTTCTTCTACACCTCGACGGGCTCGACGCTCGACTTGAGCTTCGTGATCGTCTCGATCTCGTCCATCGGGGAGATACAGGGCGCCATAGGCTCGGAGACAACCCTCTCGCACTGGACCTTGCTCTCCCAAATCCTCTTCTACGTCCTTGCGGGCCCAGCCCTAATGACTCGTCTGATCACCGGCACCTGGAAGTCTCCATCGACAGAGGACGGGGGGCGTTCGGTCCGCACGCCGCTCACCGTCGCCGTGGCCGCGCTGGTGCTCTTCTGCCTCTCCGTAGTGCCGAGCGTGACCAACGCCGGCAACGCCTTCGCCCGCGACCCTCTAGCGAACATGGTCGTCAACGAGGTCGCCACCACGGAGGTCGAGGCGACGGTCCCCCCCGAATCCCTCCCCACGGACACCCGCCTCTCCCCCACCCCGAAGACAGAGAAGCGCAACGTCGTGATGGTCTTCCTGGAATCTACCCGCGCCCGTTCGACCACGCCGTACAACGAAGACCTGGACACGACGCCGTTTCTGGATGAACTCTCCGAGGAGAGCCTGATGGCGGAGCGGGCCCGCGCGGTCGTGCCCCACACCTCGAAGGCGCTCGTGGCGACGACCTGCGGGGTGCCGCCGCCGCTCGACACCCAGAAGACGGAGTCCGAGCCGGGGATCCTCCCCGCCCGCTGCCTGCCGGAGTTGCTCGGGGAGCAGGGCTACAACAGCGCCTTCTTCCAGTCGGCCACCAAGACCTTCGAGCGCAGGCCGCAGCTCGTGAAGAACTTCGGGTACGACTCTTTCCGGGCCATCGAGGGCATGGACAAGACCGGCTACCAGAAGGTCAACTACTTCGGGTACGAGGACGAGATCATGCTCGGACCAAGCCGCGCCTGGCTGGAGGAGAACGGCGACGACGGGCCGTTCATATCCACCTACCTGACCGTTACACCCCACCACCAGTACGTGGTCCCGCAGCGCTACGGCACGAAGAAGTACTCCTCAGACCCCGAGCTGAACCGGTACCTGAACACCGTGCGCTACCAGGACTTCTTTCTGAGGAGGCTCATCGCGCAGTACAAGGACTTGGGTCTCTACGAGGATACGGTCTTTGTGATCCTGGGCGACCACGGCGAGGGCTTCGGCGAGCACGGCCTCAAGCAGCACGACAACACGATCTACGAGGAGGGCCTGCACATCCCGCTCCTCGTCCACGACCCGAAAAACCCCGGGCCAGAGCGCGTCGAGGAGAACGTCAGCGAGCTGGACGTCCTGCCGACGGTGGCGGACGCGCTCGGGTACGAGGTCGAGGGCGGCGAGTACCCCGGCTCCTCGCTCTACGCGCCGCCCGAGGACAGGACGTTCGTGGCGAGCTGCTACCACGAGCGCACGTGCCTGACGAGCATCGACGGGGACCAGAAGTACATCTACTCCTACGGCAACCGCGGCGAGGAGTACTACGACCTCTCCGAGGACCCCAAAGAGCAGAACAACCTCATCAACGAGCAGCCCGAGGGGAAGATAGAGCGCCTGCGCGACGACCTGCTCGCCTGGGAGGCCCGCGTCGAGTCATCCTACGAGCAGCAGCGCGAAGATACGACAACCTCCGAGTAAGTTCCTGGCAGCGTTCGCCCTCTTTCCCTAGACTAGTCCGGACCTTGAACAGAGCCCCGGGAGGCGAGATGTCTGGACTGCTAGAAGGCAAGAAGGTGCTGGTGACCGGCGTCCTGGACCGGCGCTCCATCGCCTACTCCGCGGCGCGGCTGGCCGCCGAACAGGGCGCGGAGGTGGCCCTAAGCAGCTTCGGCCGCGCCCGCAGCCTGACGGAACGGACCGCAAGAAAGCTCGACCCCGAGCCCCCCATCCTGGAGCTCGACGTCAACAAGCCAGAGGACATAGAGTCCGTGGCAAGAGACCTCCAAGAGCGGTGGGGTGAGATCCACGGCATCGTCCACGCCATCGCGTTCGCCCCCGAAGACGCCCTCGGCGGCAACTTCCTTACCGCCGAATGGCCCTCCGTCGCAACCGCCGTCCAGACCTCGGCCTTCTCCCTCAAGGCGCTCACCGTCGGCCTCTCCCACCTCATGAAGCCGGGCGCCTCCGTCGTCGGCCTCGACTTCGACGCCCGCGTGGCCTGGCCCTCCTACGACTGGATGGGTGTGGCCAAGGCGGCCCTGGAATCCACCTCCCGCTACCTTGCCCGCGACCTCGGCGGCCAGGGCATCAGGGTCAACCTCGTCTCGGCGGGCCCCGTAAAGACCCTCGCCGCCAAGGGCATCAGCGGCTTCGAGGAGATAGAGGGCGAGTGGGGACGCCAGGCGCCTCTAGGCTGGGAGACCACAGACCCCGAGCCCGTCGGCCGGGCTGTCGTCAGCCTGCTCTCGGACTGGTGGCCGGCGACGACCGGCGAGCTGATCCACGTGGACGGCGGCTACCACGCGATGGGGACGAAGATCAGGTAGCTGTCAGCTATCGGCGTTCGGAGAGAGCAAAAAGAGCGGCCCGCGAAACGTCGCTCGCTGCTTCTTACGGCGCCTCGGTGTCTGGAGTGGGTAGAGGAAGAATTGCCGCCGCTACGCCCCGAGGAGGTGCTGGTACGGACCACCGTCGGAAGCATCAGCGCGGGAAGCGAGTTACCCCTCTACTGCGGCGACTCCAGGTCTAGCCGGGAGGCTGGATATCCCCGGATGACGGGATACAAGAACATCGGTACCGTGCTCGCGTGCGGCGAGGGTGTTACGGGCGTCCGTCTGGGGCAACGGGTGTTCGCCTCGTACGGGCACCGCACACACGCGGTGCTCCCAAAGATAAGGTAGTCGCGGTTCCCGAGAACGTATCCGATGGATTGGCGTTGCTGGCGATCCTGTCTTGCGACGTGGCGAAGGGGGTTCGCAAGGTTGCACCGATGCCGGAAGAGCCCGTGCTCGTTGCCGGGGCGGGGGCGATCGGCCTTCTCACCGTCTACGTTCTCCGGGCCTACGGAACGAGGAACATTGACGTGATCGAACCGCGATCGGAACGCCGAACCATGGCCGGGATGCTGGGAGCGCGGAGCGCGACGAAGCCGGAGGCATTGTTATCCGAAGGGTACGCGGTCGCCTTCGAATGCTCGGGACACGACGATGGTTTCTCGCTCTTACAGCGCAAGCTGAGGATCGGTGGGCGGCTGTGCGTTCTCTCGGATGGCAACCTCGAACCACTCGTCCTGAGCCCAGAATTCCACGAAAAGGAACTTTCCGTCGTCGGGTCCAGCGACGGGTGGGACTACAGGGAGCACGCACGCTGGTTTTTCGACGTCGCCCACGGGGCGGACACGAGCCTAGAGAAGATATTCGATCTGCGGCTCGCCGCCGAAAATCTTCCCCGCGCCTTCGAGAACCTGGCGAACGGGATGGTACGTCCCGTCAAGGTCCTCGTGGATTACTGAACTACCCGTCCCTAACCGTACCTCTCAATCCACTCCTTACGGCGCCGCTTGTAGTGCTCGTCTTCGCGGGCCCGTACGTACCTCTCGTAGAAGACGCGTGCGGCGCGGGCCTTCTCGCCGTCCAAGGCGTCGGGCTCCTGGGGGCGCACTTCGCCGTTCTCGTCGTACTTCTTGCCAGAGCGGTGGTTGGCATAAGCGTACGCGGCTCACCCGTATCTGTCCACGATCTCCCTCGCCCACTTTAACAAGTCTTCAACGCGACAGCCGACGGGATGCCTGGTACACCACAGCTCAAGGTTTTCGATTCTGTTGTCAAGCCTGTTGCCGTTACGATGGTGTACGGTTTCGTCGGAGTATAAGGGACGACCTAGAGACTCCGCCATGACATAGCGGTGCTCGAAGATCCTCCCGTCCGAAGCGGCATTCGCGTGGCCTTTTCGCCAGATGAACCTGTACCCGTCCACGGTGATGCTCGTGCCGTCCCGGTTGGCTCTCCCTCGGGGGTCACCATGCCTCAGAAGCCTGCCGTAATGTTCCTGACAATACCCTCCGGCATGGTGTCTCTTGTCGCATCCCTCTAAGCCGCACTCGCGGTTTGGGAACGCGACCTTGACGAAGGACGGTGACGCCCGCCAAGCTTTATAGTGCTTATGGCAAAGGCCGCGCGCATACAAACCGCGCTCGCAAGCGTTTGCGGTGCAGAACTTAGTTGTAGATTCCCGAGCGCCGTCCTTCCTCAAGCTCCATCTTCTCCCGCTACTTGTAGAGGGGTAATCGGATCGATAAGATGAGGCCTTAACATTCTCTGCGCATCGACATACCTTACGCGCTTAGGACGATTCCCGGGTTGCGATCTTGGGGCCTTTCTCAATGATCTGCAAGATCTTGCGCGCCATGTCCATGCCCACGAAGTCGTCCTGCTCTTTGTAAGAGAGGAACATGGTGTAGATCCTCTCGGACGACTCGCGCGCTACCTCCTCGGTCCTGAAGCGCCAGTGGGGCAGGATCTCACCCTTGTACGGCTCCGCGATGAGTACGCCCCGTTCTCCAATGCCTACCTTGTAGAGATGAGGTTCGGAGCGGAAATCAATGCCCCTATAAGCCTCGGCGTAGCCTGTGTTCTTCTTCTGCGTACTCATCGATAACCCACCTCGCCCATTCGATAAGATCTGTAACCCTCTGCCCCGGCACATGACTCTTGAGCCACAGTTCTAGGTTTTCGGATCTATTATCCGTCTTTACACCATTCTTGTGATGTACGGTTTCCCGCTCCTTTAGCTGCCGACCGAGCATGCTTTCCATGACGAGGCGATGCTCGGGTACGTAGCCACTCGGCTTGTAGGCTGACGGGTGATCAGGAAGGTAAATGAACACGTGCCCGTCCCTGCTCGTGATGATCTTCTTTCCTTCGTACCGAGGAGTATGTGTTCTCCCGCGCTCAGGATCTCCGTATTTCTTGAACTTCTCATAGTGCCTGTTGTAAAAACCGAGCGCTTTCGGTTTCGCTTCACAATTTACGACAAGGCAACACGGACCGGCCCTGCGACGCTCCGGTCCTCCACTTAGCGGATGGCCGTAGGTATGAAATCGAAAGTAGTGGGCGCCACAGAAGCCCTTTGCTTTGTGCCTCCTCATGCAGCCATCAATAGAGCACGTTCTCATAGTGCAAGTCTACGTTCAGCGGGACGTGTCTCCACCCCCCTTGCCCACCCTGTACAGGTGCGGCTCTTCGCTCAGGTCGAGGTTCTTGAGGTCGAGAGTGTAGTCGAAGCCCGGGGCCACGCTAGCCGCGGCGGGCGAGCGAGGCGAACTTGGTGTATTGCTCCAGCCAAGCTAGCTGGACCTTGCCCGTCGGCCCGTTGCGGTGCTTGCCGACGATAACTTCGGCTATGCCCTTGTCGTCGGAGTCGGGGTTATAGTACTCGTCGCGGTACAGGAACATAACCATGTCCGCGTCCTGCTCGATCGCTCCGGAATTGTGCGTGATGAACCCGTCGACCGCGAAGTTGTGGACGTCTTCTACGGTGATGTCGTAGGCCTGTTCACGGCCTGCGGCGCGCACGGTTCTTACCTCTTCCCAGAGAACGTCGCTGTTGCCGAAGCGGCCGAGGATGGGATCGTCCAGGCGGGCGCCCAACTCGCGCGCCTTTTCGCGGCTCATCAGCTTTCCCTGCTCCCTCCAACCCAGCTCGGACCAGGACAAGTCGCGGTCGGCTTTGATCTCACGCACGCGATCGTTTGCAAGGATTGGTACCCGGTCCAGCGAACCGGCGAACCCACGCCGCTCCCTCTTGAGACACCTTGCCAGCGGCGAATGTTTGGACCCGAGGAACCCGACCCGTCGGGCAAAAGTCCTCACGTTGTCGATGCCGCCGACGTAGACGACCCACGATGTGCCGGCCGTCGGCCTGTAGCCCGAAGCCGCCGTGCTGTGCTCATGCACCGACGCCCTGATGCCGAGGCGCAGGAGCAGCAACTGAACGTCCCGGGCGAGCCGCTCGCTTACCGTGGCGAGGCGGACGTTCGGAGCGCGCCCGGAGCGTGTGAGCGAACCGTCCGCGTGGAACAGCCCCCTGAGGAAAGCCTCAATCGATGCGTCCGAGCGTGACCAGATGGCCTCGGGCACGCTCTTACGCCAGCCAGTGTGTCCCCAGGCCCCGATCTGCCTCAACCAACGGGTCATGGAGTTCTTCCCGGCGCCCGTCAAGCCGCCCGTCGTAAAAACGACCCTCCGCGCCGTCGGGGACGCGCGCTCGGGCTTCACGACGGGCTTGATCCCAAAAACCGTCTTCCCCAGCCAGGCCGCGTACCGTGCCTCGGCCGCGGTCGCGGTGGTAAGGGCTGCGCTGCCTTTCAGGTATCCGTCGCCCAGGAGCCAGCCGCAGAGCAGCCACTTGCGGGGATCGTCTTCGAGCGCGTGTGACGGTTCGTCCTGCCGACGGGGTAGCCCTACGCGCTGACCGGGTGCGAGATCTTCGGCCCTCGTCCAACCCGTCTCGCCGAGGAGCCTGTGTCCCCCGGTGCACCGCAACAGCAAACCGCTCCGCAACTCGACCTCTACCATGTTCTTGCGCCCGACGGCCCACGCATCCACGACCCTGCGCCTGACAAGCCGCAAGTCATCGTCGATAGCCCACACGTTGGGACGCAACGCTTCGTCTACGATCTTCTTGATCGGCAGACGTTCTCCCGTGTCCGCATCCGTTACAAGCGCGTTGGCGGGCAGGCAATCCCTGAGGTCAGACAACATGGGGCGTTTGTCGTGGCGAGACTCGACGGCGCGGGAGAGCTGGGCGATGGCCAGCACGGGCACGTCGAGGTCGCGGGCGAGGACCTTGAGGCCGCGGCTGATCTCCGCTATCTCCTGCTGGCGGTTGTCGTTGCGGCTTCCCTGCCCGATCATGAGCTGCAGGTAGTCGACCACGACCAGCGAGAGCGGCGGGCCGCCCGCAGCACCCAGCTGGCTCGCCAGACGCCTCACCTTCGCCCGCATCTCCATCAGCGTGACGCCCGCCGTGTCGTCGATCCAGATCGGGGCCTCGCTTACCTGCGCCACGCCCCGAAGCAGCTTCGGCCAGTCCTCCGCCTTGACGTTCCCGCTCCGGAGGGCCTGGGCCGGTATGCGCGTCGTCTGCGAGATAAGCCGTTGGACGAGCTGCTCCTTGCTCATCTCCAGCGAGAAGATCGCCACCGGCATTTTCTTCTCGCCGCTCGCGTGCCAAATGGCATTGAGCGCCATGGCGGTGTTGTGAACGCAGACGTCGTTGGCGACGAAGTTGTGGGTTTCGGGGACGGTAAGGTCGTAGACCTGCTCCATCCCGAGCGGCTCGATGCCGACTATGCTGTCCCAGTACATGTCGCTGGCGGCGAGATCCCGAAGCCGGTCGTCATCGAGCGCTTCGGCGAACCGCGCGAGTCGCCCGCGGGAGAGGGCCCGCGTGCCGACGTGGAAGTTGTGCCCCGGGCCGTGGCCCATCCGCCGCGCGAGCGAGCCCCACGACTCCATACCGCGGGCCTCATCTATGAGCTTCCAGACCTCGTGCGGGACGAGATCGCGGTTAGAATGGGGGTGTCTGTCCTCTAGGGCGTCAGAGACGAGGCACGTGGCGTCTTCTTTGCCGAAAATGCCGATCTCTTCGATGAAAGTCCGGATCGAATCGGCCCCGGTGATGTCCAGTTGGAAGGCCGGTCGGCGCGTGTCCTTGTACCTTACGGACCGCTCGCGCAGCGAGGAGATCACGCCGAACCTCAGCAGCAGGTGCTGCACCTGGCGGGCGAGCTTCTCGCTGACGGAGCTATAGCCCACCTGGGCCTGTCCCGAGGAGAGGACCACGGCCCACCCGTCGGTCGCAAAGAGACGGTTCAGGAAGAGCGAGAGTTCTTCACGAGGGGCCCGAAACACGGACTCCGGGACGTATTTCTCCTTGGCCCCACACCCCCATAGGCCGAGCCCGTCGAGCCAGCGCCTCAGCGCGTTCGGGACGTTGGTGCGTGCCAGATCCAGGTCGGAGATCTCCAGCGCCACGGAGCTTCTGGAGAGCGCCCTGTGCAGCCGGAGCGCGGTGGCCGCGTCAGGGACGGTCTTTCCCATCGACCAGTTGGTTACCGACGCCGGGCTGACCCCGGCCCGGCCGGCGACCTCATGGGCCGGCCTGCCGGCCTCCAGCACCGCATCCCGCAACGTCCCGGCGAAGTCCTGGCGGTGCCGTCGAACCACCGCGCGGTCGGCGCAGACGTAGAGCGTCGGCGTACGGGTGCCGCCCGAGGTCTCCGTTCGTACGCGCAGCCCCCCGAACCCCTCCGCGGCCACCGAGAAGTCCCTTCGAACCCTCGGGTTCGCGTTGGTGAACCGCGGCGTTCCGCCGGTCATGTTACCGTCGCCGAGCATGTAGGCGAGGAGCTTGATCCTGTCTGTACCGAGCGGCTCGCTACCAAAGACCGGCATCCGGCGCGGGACCGCCACGTGGTCCCCGACGGACAGCTCGCCGAGCCGGCGCCAACCATCCATCGTGAGGAAAGGATGGGTGAGCGTGGTCTTGATGGTCCGTCCGAGGCGGGTCGTGACCTTGTAGACCGGCTTCACGCCGTCGTCTATGAACGCGCTCGGGCAGGCCCAGGAGAGCTTCATGCCGTCGTCCAGCGTCATCAGGCGCGCGCTCTGCCGGTGGAAGATCTCCTCGATAGTGCGGACGCTGCCGTCGTCGAGGACGATCTCGGCGTCGGCGCTGAGGCACTTGCCCATAGCCGGTCTTGCGGCGAGGACGACGAGGTCGCTCTTGTGGAAGCCGGTGGTGAGCCGGTCGAGGTCCTCAAAGCCGGTCTCCACACCTGTGACCTCGCCCTCCTGCTCGTAGAGGCGTTGGATCATCTCTAGAGCGCCCGGCGCTAGCTCGGAGACCGGCGCAAGGTGCTGTTTGAGGGTCCTGTTCGAGACGCCGTAGATGAGCTGCTCGGCGGAGTCGAGCGCCTCTGTTACGTCCTCGGGTTCCCTAAAAGCGTCCTCCGTGATGCGGCTGCCCACGTCTATTACGGACCGGAGGAGGGCCTTGCCGCGGACGATCTCGGCGTAGCGGGCGGCGTTCGAGGCGGTCGGGACGGACTCCACGAGCTGGAAGATGTAGGCCCTGCCGCCCACGCGGTCGAACTCGTTGACGGAGTTGAGCTCGTTGGTGAGCGTGATCTGGTCTATGCGGTCACCCCGCGAATAGAGCCGCATCATGGCCGCGTAGATGACCCTGTGGATCTCGGAGTAGAACTCCTCGGGCGCGAGCTGCTCGGCGACCGCCGCCACCGCCGTCTCAGAGACCAGCAAAGCCCCTATGACGGCCCGCTCTGCATCCAGGTCATGCGGCGGCACGCGGGCCGCGTCGGCCCCCGTCTCTACGCTCCGCATCCTCCCCCGACGCTCCATAGGACTCCCAAATATGCAACATAAAGGCCCCCGTTACAAGACGGGGGCCTTTACCCTGTGGTCCAGGTTGTGCGTGAACCTAACGTAGAGCCATAGAGGGGGTCCTACAGCTTCGGGACGACGATGACCTTGACGCTCGCCTCGACGTCGCCGTGGACCTGGATCGGGACCTGGTGGGTGCCCAGAGACTTTATGGGCTCCTCCATGCGGACCCTGCGCCGGTCGATGCGCACGCCGCGGGCCTTCTCGACCGCATCGGCGATGTTGGCGGCGGTCACGGAGCCGAAGAGGCGCTCGTCCTCGCCGGTGCGGGCCTCGATCGTGATGACGCTCTTGTTGAGGGTCGCGGCGATCTCCTCGGCGCGCTCAGCGAGGCGGCGGTCGCGCTCCTCGCTCTCGGCCATCTCGCGGCGGGCCTCCTCCATCTTGCCCGGGGTGGCGACCTCGGCGAGCTTGCGCGGGACGAGAAAGTTGCGAACGTAGCCGCGGCTAACGTCCACGATGTCGCCCCGCTGCCCGATCTTATCGACGTCCTGGGTCAATATGACCTGCACGGCTCTACCTCCCGACCACGTATGGCAGCAAGGCCATCTCGCGGGCGCGCTTGATCGACGTGGCGGCCTCGCGCTGGTGCTGCGGGCAGAGGCCCGTGACCCTCCTCGCCCGGATCTTGCCCCGGTCCGAGACGAACCGGCGCAGCACGTTGTAGTCCTTGTAGTCGACGTAGGCGACGTCTTCCTTGCAGAAGACGCACGGCTTGCTCTTTGTCGGCCGGCCCCCGCGGGGCGGCTTTTCCCTTCTTCTACCCATTCGTTACCTCCTGAAAAGTGTTGTTAGGCCGGGACTTCTTCCGTCTCCAGCGACTCCGCCGGCAGCGGCTTGTGGGCGTAGCTCGGCGGGAGCTTCACAATCGTGTGGCGCAGCACGTCGTCAGAGACGCGCAGGATGCGCTTGAGCTCGACGAGGGTACGCTCGCCCGCGGTGAACTCCATGACGACGTAGAAGCCGTCGGTGCGGTGGTCGATCTCGTAGGCAAGCTTGCGGCGTCCCCAGTGGTTTGGCTCGCCGGCCTCGCCCCCCGTGCGCTCGATGATCGTGCGAAAGCGCCCGACAGTGTTCCCGACCTGCTCCTCGTCGAGCTCGGGAATCACAATGAGCATGGCTTCGTAAGTAGTAATGTTTGCCTCCTCCGGTCTAGAATCGGCTCCCCCGGGCTCTTCCCGGCGAAGCAGGGGCTTATGCGGTTGCCGCAAGAGTCTACCAGCGGGATGTAGGTGTTACAAACGGCCCGACGGGTACACCCCGAGGGCACACCCCGAGCCCCCTGTCCGCGGATATACTCGTCGGGTGGAGAACGGTTCCCCAAACGCCGTCGAGACCGTGGGCCTCAGCAAGGTCTACGGGGAGGGCTCGACCGAGGTGCGGGCGCTCGACGACGTCTCTCTAGAGTTCCCGAACGGCGAGTTCGCGGCGATCATGGGCCCCAGCGGGTCGGGCAAGAGCACCCTGCTGCACATCCTGGGCGCCCTGGACAAACCGACCGATGGGCGCGTCGTCATCGGGGGCACGGACCTTTCGGGCCTCTCGGACAGGGAGTTGACGCTCCTCAGGCGCGGGCGGATGGGCTTCGTGTTCCAGTTCTTCAACCTCATACCGACGCTCTCGGCGGAGGAGAACGTGCTGTTGCCGGTCCTGATCTCGGGCAAGAAGCCGGGAAAGTACGCGAGACGTTTGGACGAGCTTCTGGACCTGGTCGGCCTGACGGACCGCCGCTCGCACCGGCCTGACGAGCTCTCGGGCGGGGAGCAGCAGCGGGTCGCCATAGCCCGCGCCCTCATACGCTTCCCGGACATCATCCTCGCCGACGAGCCGACCGGCAACCTGGACTCCAGGACCGGCGCCGAGGTGCTCGGCCTGCTCAAGGAGTCCGCCGCCCGCTACGAGCAGACCATCCTCATGGTCACCCACGACCCCCGCGCCGCCTCCGCCGCCGACCGGGCCGTCTTCCTCTCAGACGGCCGCGTCGTGGACGAGGCCCGCGACCCGAACCCCGACGATATCCTGGAGCGCATCAGGACGCTGGAATCTTCCGGCTAGGATGGCGCCCACTTACGGCGGCGAGTACGAGTTCTTGCGCGTGGAGCGCGAGGCGTGAGAAAGGACGCGCCTTCCGGAGAGGCAATCGGTGAGTCCCGCGGGGCTCCCTGTTACGCGGCGGTGCCGAGCACGGCGCCGAACAGGATGAGGACCAAGAGCCCGAGGAGGATCAGGCCGTTGAAGACGGTTCCGAGAACGGCGAACAGCCGTCCGCGGCGCTTCTGCACGAGGCCGGCGATGCCGAGCGCGATGCCGAGCACGTACAGAAGCGGGGTGACCGCCAGGCCGAAGCCCGCGACCCCGAGCAGGCCCGTAGCGCCGGGGTTGTCCTCGAGGCTGCGTTGCAGGTCCTGGGGCGTGACGCTCTGCGGGTCCGCATTCCCTAGCAACTGCCCGGCGGCGTTGAAGATCACCACGAACAGCAAGACGAAGAGCACCGTGGTCAGGATGGCGATGACGAAGGACGCAATCCCGAGCCGCGACTGCCCGCTCCGTTCCGCCGTTACCCTCGTCGGCCCGCCGTGTTCCATCTGTCCTCCCCGCGTGGACGCCTCCGCTCCGGCAGCACCCAGGTTAGCACGCGCCCGGAAGGACGCCCTCCCGTGAAGCTCCGGCGGTTCTCTGGCCTGAGCCTGCGCAACCTGCGGGCCAGGGTGCAGCGCACCCTCCTCACGGCCGTCGGCATCGTGCTCGGGGTCGGGATCGTCTTCGGGGTGCTGACGCTCTCGAACACCATGTCAGGCACCTTCCAGCAGCTCTTCTCCCGCGCCTACGGGTCGGCCGCCCTCACCGTCACCGCGGCCGGAGGGTCAGGCGGGTTCGACCAGAAGACCGTCGAGGAGATCAGAGATCTAGAAGGCGTAGGGTCCGCGGCGCCCCGGTACTCCGTTGCTTCGTCCCTGATCCTGGACACAAAGACCGGGGAAGGCCTGCCCGAAGTCCAGAGCATGCGCCTCTTCGGCGTCGAGCCGGAGTCAGCCGAGCTCGCGACCGGCTTCGAGCTCACGGACGGGAGGTTCCCTAAGAGCGGTCGGGAGCTCACCATCGACGGCGCCGCGGCGGAGGGCGCGGGGTTGGAGATCGGGGACGAGGTGACGCTGGGTACCCCGGCGGGCCCGCGGGAGGCGGAGGTCGTCGGGCTGCTCAGGATACCGGGCGGCTCTTTTGGCGGGCTCGCCTTCGGGATGGCGCCGTTGCCCTTCGTCCAGGAGGCCTTCGACAGGCCGAACCAGGTCTCGGGCATCGCCGTCGAGGCGGCGGATGGTGTCCCGGTAGGAGAGCTGCGGGGGCGGCTGGACGAGGCTCTGGGCGAGGGGCTGCAGGCAGAGAGGTCAGAGACCAGGACGCAGGAGGTTACGGGCCAGTTGCAGGGGTTCAGGCTGGCGCTGCTGTTCTTCGCGGGGACGGCGCTCTTCGTGGGGGCGTTTCTGGTCTTCAACGCGCTCTCGATGACCGTGCTCGAACGGACGCGGGAGCTCGGGATGCTAAGGGCGCTCGGGTCCACGCGGGCCATGATCGCGCGCTCCGTGATCCTTGAAGCGGCGCTGCTCGGGGTCTTCGGCTCCGTGGTAGGCGTGCTGTTCGGGTACGGGATGGCCAAGGGGCTCGTCTACCTTTTCGGGCGGGCGTTTCTGTTCGAGATCACGACGCTCATCCTCTCCCCCTTCGCCCTCATATCCGCCGTCTGCGTCGGCATGGTCGTGACGGTCGCGGCGGCCCTCTACCCGGCGCTGCGGGCTGGCAGGGTGAGCCCCGTCGAGGCGATGCGCTCGCGGTCGGGCGGCGGGGGCCGGCGCGGGGCTTCGGTCCTCGGGCCGGTGCTGGGGTTGATCCTCACGGGGGTCGGGGTGCCCTGGATCTACTACCTCGCCAGGAACCTCTCGGCCAACCTCGACGGCCTCGTCTACGCGTCGGGTATAGCCGGCGTCATCGCGGCCTTCCTCGGGGTGTCGCTCCTGATCCCGGTCCTGGTGCGGCCCCTCGCCGCGCTCTTCTCCCCGGTCTTGCGGCTCCTGTTCGGAGTCGAAGGCCGGATGGCGGCGGCGAACGCGACCAGGAACCGGGGGAGGACGGCGCTGACCGCCTCCGCGCTCATGGTCGGCATCTCGCTGGTGGTGGCGTTCTCGGCGCTCGGGGGGAGCCTGCTCGGCTCGATCCGGGACTACCTCGACAGCTCTCTTGGCAGCGACTACGTCGTCCAGCCCGCCGACCAGGCCTCGGACGCCGGCTTCTCGGCGAGTTTGCCGGAAGAGATCGGGGCGGTCGAGGGCGTCGAGCGGACGACGAGCATCGTCTCGACCTTCCGCCGCAGCGGCGAGCGGGTGGACATCGTCTTTGGGGTGGACGGGAACTACCCCGAGATCTTCCAGTCGGACCTCGCCCCCGGCTCCCGGCCCGGCGCCTTCGATAGCCTGAGAGGGGGCGGAGCCCTGATCGGCAAACAGTTGGCGGAGTCCCGCGAGCTTGAAGTGGGCGACACCATAGAGCTGCCCGGCCCGAAGGGGACGAAGCAGTACCCCATCGAGGGCATCCTGGAGAACGACCTCGTCGGCGGCGGGTCCGGCGTCTACCTCTCGAAAAGGACGCTCGCCACGGACTTCAACGAGACCGAGAGCGAGTTCCTCGCCGTAAAGGCCGAGCGCGGCTCGGACCGGGAGGCCTTGACCGAGGAGATCGGCGAGGTCTTGAGGGACTACCCGCAGTTCACGCTCTACTCGAACGCCGAGTGGAAGGCGCGCATAGAGGGGGACTTCAACCGCCAGTACGTGTTCTTCTACGCCATCATGGGCGTCTCTGTGGCGGTCTCGGCGTTCGGGGTGGTCAACACGCTCTCCATGAGCGTCTTCGAGCGGACGCGGGAGATCGGCATCTTGCGGGCCATCGGGACGACGCGCCTCCAGATCGGCCGCCTCATCATCGACGAGGGGGTGGTTATCAGCCTGATCGGCTGCCTGGTGGGTGTCGTTCTGGGCTCCCTGCTCGGCTACCTGTTCGTGCAGGGCTCGGGCGCCGGGGGCTTCGAGATCGAGTTCTACTACCCGAGGCTTCCGGCGCTCGCGGCCCTCTTCTCGGGCCTCTTTATCGGCATCTTCGCCGGCCTCCTCCCCGCCCGCTCCGCCACCCGCAAGGCCATCGTCGAGGCCATCGGCTACGAGTAGCCCGCCCGGGCACCGTCGATCTTCGCGAATATGGGACCTGGCTCCCATGCGGAACCTCGGGGCCCGGTCCTAACATTGCGCAGGCGGGTCCGTGGGTGCAGACGTCGGGCCCCGTGGCAGTCGCTGCAAGGTTACGGTCTTCGGGCCACGAGAGGGGCGGACGCATGGCGAAGAGAACGAAGCTGGTGTGCCCAGCGGTAACCGTGCTGCCCGACCCCGACGACGTGACCGACGACTGCGAGAGGGTCGAGCTCGTTGGAGACCCGTAGGCCCGCCAGGAGGATGGAACCCCGCTCCTGGCCGCAGGCTTTGCCCCCTGACAGGTCGAGACCGCGGGACAACGGCTATATAGTGGGGGGCATGGCACAACGGGTCCTTCTCGTCGCGGTCGTCGTCGCGGTCCTCTTCGGGGCGGCGGTATCCCTCGCGGGCGCGACGAGGTCTGTTGCCGTTGACGGCTCCGACGGTGAAGACCGGCTGCGGGGGGGCCCCGGCATCGACCAGATGCGGGGGGAGGCGGGCGACGACCACCTCTACGGAGAGGGGGCGCCTGACGGCCTCTTCGGGAACTCGGGCGACGATCGCCTCTACACGGGCGGGGTCGGGGGTACGGCCCAGGGGGGACCGGGTGGCGACAAGCTCTTCGGGGGGTACGGGGTGGACCGCCTGGACGGCGGGGCGGGCGCCGATGAGATCTCGGGCGCCTCTGGCGACGACCGGCTGGAGGGCGGAAAGCACACCGACGTCCTTAACGGGGAGGACGGCGACGACTCGCTCTTCGGCGAATCGGGCCAGGACTCGCTCCGGGCCGGCGCCGGCGACGACTTCGTCTACGCGGTGGACGGCGTCGCCGAGACCATCGACTGCGGCCCCGGCGACGACGCGGCCTCCGTGGACGAATCCGACAGGACGGTCGGCTGTGAGCGCCCGTAGCGGAGGGTCCACGTGAAGGGCGTCGCCGTAGGTGGAGAAGGGACGGCGCCCGCGTTGTCCCTGACCAGCGCCCACCCCGCCGGGCGGCTGGCGTGGACCCTGTGGGGGGTCTGCGCGGCCCTGATCCTCTCGGGGTTGCTCCTAGGCGCCGTCACCCCGGGGTTCCTGATCCCACCAGAGAGGCCAGGCCCAGTCCTCGCGACCTTCACCGCGCTGCTCTCCCTGGCGTGCCCGACGGTCGGCGCCCTGATCGCGTCGCGCCTCCCCGCCAACCCGATCGGGTGGCTCTTCTGCGGCATGGGCCTGCTCTACGGAGCGCGGCGCCTGGCGGCGGCCTACGCGGACCACGCGCTGCTGGCCCGTCCCTACCTGCCGGGGGGCGAGTACGCGGCCTGGGCCTCCACGTGGCTCGGGTTTCCGGCGCTCGTCGGGGCGGGGGTCTTCCTGGCCCTGCTCTTCCCGGCAGGGAGGCTGGGCTCACGCCCGCGGCGAGTCATCGCGTGGGCGGCGGCCGGCGGGGCAACCCTGGTGTGCCTCGCGGACGCGATGCGGCCGGGTCCCCTGACCGCCTACTACTACGCGAACAACCCGCTCGGCGCGAGCCAGACCGGATGGCTGGCGTGGGTCGTCGAGGTCTCCGGCTCCACCGGCGGGGTGCTTCTCTCTGCCGCATGCGCGGCCTCGGCCGTCTCGCTCGTCTTCCGCCTGCGAGAAGCCATGGAGGACGAGCGTCTGAGGTTGGGTTGGTTCGCCTACGCCGCCGTCCCGGCGCTCCTCGGGGCCTCGGTGATGATTCTGGACCGGGCCGTTCGGGGCTTCTCGCTGCTCTT
This sequence comes from uncultured Rubrobacteraceae bacterium, assembly GCA_902805975.1. Taxonomy (GTDB): domain Bacteria; phylum Actinomycetota; class Rubrobacteria; order Rubrobacterales; family Rubrobacteraceae; genus Rubrobacter_D. Next base: position 16,398 of record CADCUT010000010.1, read on the forward strand.
CCTCGACGCCCCCTTCAGGCCGGTGCTGCGGCTGGCCGCGGAGCTTGGCGTGCTGGTCAGGGAGGACCGCGCCCTCGGGCCGCTGGCGGAGCTCAGGCTCGAGGCGAACTTCGAGCTTCTGGCGGTGCTCACGCTGTTCACCGTGCCGGTCTTTACCGGTGTCGCCGTCCTGCGCTACCACCTCTACGACATAGACCTGGTCATCAACCGCACCCTCCTGTACGGGGCCCTGAGCGTGGTCGTGGTCGCCCTGTACGTCGGGCTGGTGGCCGGCTTCGGCGCCCTCTTCCAGGCCGGGCTCAGGAGCAACCTGCTGGTCTCGCTCGTCGCGACCGGCCTGATCGCCGCCCTCTTCCAGCCGCTGCGCGCCCGCCTGCAACGCGGCGTGGACCGCCTGATGTACGGCCAGCGCCGGGACCCGTACGAGGCGCTCTCGAGACTCGGGGAACGCCTGGAGGCGACCCTCGCCCCGGACGCGGTCCTCCCCACGGTCGTCGAGACCGTGGCGCAGGCGATGAAGTCCCCCCACGCGGCCATAGTCCTCGACGGCGAGGAAGGCCCCGAGACCGTGGCGGCCCACGGCCTGGCGCAGGGCGAACCAACCGCCGTCCCGCTCGTCCACGGCGACGAGCGGCTGGGACGCCTCGTGGTCTCCCCCCCTTCGCCCGGGGAGAGCTTCTCCCCCGCCGACCACCGCCTCATGCGGGACCTCGCCCGCCAGGCGGGCGCGGCCGTCCACGCGGTCGGGCTGACCAGGGACCTGAGGCGCTCCCGCGAGCGCCTGGTCGCCGCAAGGGAGGAGGAGCGCCGGCGCCTGCGCCGCGACCTGCACGACGGGCTCGGGCCCACGCTCGCGGGCCTCACCTTCGGCCTTGAGGCGGCCAGGAGGATGGTGGACGAGCGGCCGGACGCCGCCGGGGAGCTGCTCTCCCGCCTGGAAGACCAGGCGCAGGAGGCCGTGGTGAACGTCCGGCGCGTGGTCCAGGGCCTCAGGCCGCCGGCGCTGGACGATCTCGGCCTCCTACCCGCCATCCGGCAACAGGCCGAGGCGTACGGGATGTTCGAGGGGACCGCCGCGGACGGCCGGGGCCTGGGGCCCGTACTCTCCGTCGAGGCGCCGGAGCCCTTCCCCGCGCTGCCCGCGGCCACCGAGGTGGCCCTCTACCGCATCGCGCAGGAAGCCCTCACCAACGTCGCCAGGCACTCGGGGGCGGGATCCTGCCGGGTACGCCTCCGCACCGACGATGGCGCGCTGGAGCTCGAGGTCTCCGACGACGGTGGGGGCATCACCGGTAGTACGGGGACCGGGATGGGCCTCGTCTCGATGCGCGAGCGGGCGGAGGAGCTCGGCGGGACGTGCGAGGTCGCCACACCCCCAGAGGGCGGAACCCGGGTCGTCGCCAGGCTGCCTCTGGAGGTCTCAGGTTACAGGCATCAGGCATCAGGTAGAGATAGGGAGCGCGGGGGGCCAGGTGATGGACCAGGTGGTTGACCCTCGGGATAACCCGCCGCAGCCCATCGAAGTCTTCAGAGAGTTCAAACCTGATGCCTGAAGCCTCAAAGCCTGAAGCCTCAAAGATCCGGGTCCTCGTGGCCGAGGACCACGCCGGCTTCCGCCACGGGCTGGTGGCCCTGCTGGCCTCCGACCCGGGCGTCGAGGTCGTCGGCGAGGCCGAAGACGGGCGCGCGGCGGTCGCGATGGCCGTCGGGCTCCTGCCCGACGTGGTGCTAATGGACGTGCAGATGCCGGGCCTGAACGGCATAGAGGCCACCCGCGCCGTCCTCGCGCAGGCCCCCCGCGTCGGGGTGCTGGTCCTGACCATGTTCGAGGACGACGACTCCATCGTCTCGGCGATGCGCGCCGGGGCCCGCGGTTACGTGCTCAAGAGCGCCGCCCCGTCCGAGGTGATGGGGATCCTCCGCTCCGTCGCCGGGGGCGAGGCCCGGTTCGGGCCACAGATAGCCAGCAAGCTCACGGGGTTCTTGCGCGAGCCCGAGGCCGACCCCACCAGGGCCTTCCCCGAGCTGACCGCCCGCGAGCGTGAGATCCTCGACCTCATCGCGCGCGGCCACGACAACGCCGGGATCTCCGGCCGGCTCTTCCTGAGCCCCAACACCGTGCGCAACCACATCTCCCGCGTCTTCGCCAAGCTCGGGGTCGCAAGCCGCGCCCAGGCCATTGTCCGCGCCCGCGAGGCGGGCCTCGGCAGGGACGGGACGTAGGAGCCTTCGGAGGGAAGAGAGCCCGGCCTCTGGATTTCCCGGCCCCGGAACGCGTACGATATCCGGCTGTGAGAGATCCACGTGAGCGCCGGGTCCCCGTCACTGGTGCAGGGCTCGGTCGGGCCAAAGGTAAGGCGAAGGGGCGGGCCACGCGGGACCGCGGATCTAGATCTCCCGCGCGGTACTCGGCGTGCCGGACCAAAGACTAAGAGATCACAACCCAGAAGGCGGCAATGCATGAACAGAGCAGAGTTCCTCAGGAGGGCCGGCGCGGGGGCGGCGGGCCTGGCGCTCGCGGCGTCAGCGCCCAGAAGGACGGCCGCAACGGCGCAGGCGAGGAGGCCGAACATACTCCTGATCATGACCGACGACCAGCCCCACTACACCATCGAGAACATGACTTTTCTCCAGAGACGGTTGATCGCGGCTGGCACACGCTTCGATAACGCTTACGTGGCCACCCCGGTGTGCGGGCCGGCGCGGGGCTCCGTGTTGACCGGCAAGTGGTCCCACAACACGGGTTTGGAGAGCACGGATGGCGCCTGGCGTGACCTGGTCGACTCGGGCGAGCTCGTGGGCAACGTAGCCGCTCGTCTAAAGGCGGTTGGCTACTCCTGCCACCTGACCGGCAAGTTCACCAACGACCTCACCAACGACGATTGGGTGTGCCCTGGCTTCGATAGTTGGTGGGCCCAGTTGGAGGACCTCAACGATCCGGACTTCCTCTACTTCAGCGAGGGGGGCGCCGGCCGCCGCGAGATGCCCCGAAACAGCACAGAGGCGGGCAACGAGACCATGGTGGCGGCGAAATACACGGAGGACTTCGTGCGTAGCCGCAAAGACACGCCGTGGTTCGCCTGCTTCTGGCCGCACGCCCCGCACGGCCCCTACTACCCGCTCGGCAGGTACGCCGAGGCCCACAAGGACGACAAACCCCCGACCCCTTTCGGCGAGCCCGAACGCGACCTGTCCGACAAGGCTCCCCTGGTCCGCCAGTCCGCCCGCTTCTCCCCCGCGGCCGAGGAAGAGATGATGCAGGAGTATCGGGGCAAGCTCCGCGAGGTCGAGGAGGTCGACGACGGCGTGAAGCGGCTGGTCACCGCTCTAGAGGAGACAGACCAGCTCGGGCACACCTGGATCTTTTTCATCACGGACAACGGCTATCAGCACGGCGAACACTACCTGGACAAGAAGCTCTGGCCTTACGAAGAGTCGTGCCGCACGCCCTTAGTGGTGCGTGGACCCGGCGTTCCTGCGGGTAGCGTAAGCAAGCAACTGGTCAGCCAGATCGACCTGCTCCCGACTATCTGCGAGATCGCCGGCGCCGACGCGTCGGGCGTCGACGGGCGGAGCATCCTCCCCACCCTGCGAGATCCGGGCGCCCCTACCCGCGAGTTCCTTCTTATCGAGGCCGAAGGGCGCGGCTGGAGTTCCGTCAGGATGCGCCGGCGGAACCGGGCTCGGACAGGCTATGACAACCTCCTCTTCGTCAAGTGGCGGGACGGCTTCGAAGAGGTCTACGACTACGATGACGACCCGCGTATGTATGAAGGCCATTTCGATACCCCGCGCGAGCAGCGGCACGCGGACGTGCTTCGCGAGAGACTCGACGCCATGCGCGCGGCGGCCGGCGATGCATACCGGGCGCTGGAGAGAAGCTAGCCAGCTCCCCCGCCATGGAGGTCCGAAGACACCCGAGCCCGCCGAGGGAGGGTCGGAACTCTTTCCCCTGGCCCCAAACCTCCACACCGATTAGAGGTCGCTCGGCCCGCGAGTACCGCGGTAGAAGGCCGTCTACGGCTGATTTTTGGTGTGACGCGTGGGTGGCGTTCGAGAGGGCCGAGTCGGCAACCGCGGCGAGGGTCGGGGAGCCGTCCCGACCGGTATCCGGGGCGCGCGTGACAGGACGCGGTCGGGCGGAGCCTTCTTGTGTCCTCCTTTACCCGGGTTCCCGGTGAACGCTGCTAGCATCTGGAACGTATACTCCCCAAGATACCACTATCGAGAAGGAAGGTGGCACCCTGGCGACTGCGGCGAAGAGGCGGGTTGCGGTTGTTGGGGCCGGTATGGGCGGGCTGGCGGCGGCGATCCGTCTGGCGACCATGGGCTTCGAGGTCGAGGTGTTCGAGAAGAACGGCCAGGTCGGCGGCCGGATGGGACGTCTGGAGGCCGAGGGCTTCTCTTTTGACACGGGTCCTTCCCTGCTCCTGATGACGGACACCTACCGGGAGCTTTTCGCCTTCGCCGGGCGGGACCTCGACGACTACGCCAGGCTCATCCCGCTTGACGGGGACTACAGGGTGACCTTCGGGGATGGGGACACGCTCACGATGCGGCGGACCCTGCCGGAGATGATCCGGGAGTTGGAGCGCATCGAACCTGGTGTTACCCCGCGTTTCTACCGCTTCCTGGAGGATGCCTGCCACAAGTACCGCCTCGGCCGCAGCGAGTTCGTCGAGCGGGACTTCGATAAGGCGAAGGACTTTTTCGGCTTAAGGAACCTCCGCCTCCTCCTCAAGACGAAGGCCGTCAACAACTACTACCGCCAGGTCTCGAAGTTCTTCAAAACAGATAAGCTCCGCCAGGCGTTCAGCCTCCAGACGATGTACCTCGGCCTCTCCCCCTTCTCGGCCCCCGCCGTCTACGCGCTGCTCCCCTACACGGAGATCGCCGAGGACGGCCTCTGGTTCCCCGAGGGCGGCATGTACGCTCTCGTCGGGGCGATGGAGCGGCTGGCCGTCGAGCTCGGTGTCAAGTTCCACCTGAACAGCCCCGTGGAGAAGGTCGTCGTGACGAAGGGCAGGGCAAGCGGGGTGCGGGTGGGGGGCGAAGCCGGAGGAGAGGAGATCTCGGCGGACGCCGTGCTCGCAAACGCCGACCTCCCCTACGCCTACCGCGAGCTGCTCGGGGGCGCCGCGGACTCGGACTTCAAGCTGCGCAAGCGGGAGAACCTCCGGTACACCGCCTCGGCGTTCATGCTCTACCTCGGCGTGGACGGGGACCTCGACGAGATGCTCCACCACAACTTCTACCTCTCCCCGGAGTACAGGGAGAACTTCGAGGCGATCTTCCGCGACGGCAAGCTGCCAGAAGACCCGTCCTTCTACGCGGTCGTCCCCTCGAAGACCGAGCCCTCCATGGCGCCGGAGGGCAAGCAGGCCCTCTTCGTGCTCGTGCCGGTGCCCCACCTCGGGCCGAACGTGGACTGGGAGCGGGAAGGCCCCGCGTTCAAGGAGAAGGTCTACGGGCTGCTGGAGCGGCGCTGCGGGCTCGACCGGAGCAAGGTCGTCTACGAGAAGGTCAAGACGCCGTACGACTGGCGGGACGAGTACAACCTGGAGGAGGGGGCGGCGTTCGGGATCGGGCACGGCATCCTCCAGGTCGGGTACTTCCGCCCGCCGATGGTCTCCCGGAGCGTGGAAGGCATGTACTTCGTGGGCGCGAGCACCCGTCCGGGGACGGGGGTGCCGCTCGTCACCATAGGCGCCAGGCTTGCGGCCGAGCGCATCGGGCGCGAGGTCGGCCGGTCGTGAGGCTCGACCCGGCGAGCGGGATACGCCTGGACGAGGGGCTCACGCTCGCCGAGAGCTACGAGCTGTGCCGCCAGATCCAGAAGGCCCACAGCCGCACGTACTATTTCTCGACCCAGTTCTTCCCCCCGCACGTAAGGCCCCGCGTTCACGCTCTGTACGCCTTCATGCGTTACGCGGACGAGATCGTGGACAACCCCGGCGTAACGAGCCTCGCAGAGCAGCTCGACGGCCTTCAAGCCTTCGAGCGGGAGACGATGGCGGCTGTGGCCGGCGAGCCGGTCGCCAACCCCGTGTTGCGGGCCTACGCGGACACGGTGCGCGCCTGCGGCATCGAGCCGGCCCACATAACAGCCTTCATGGAGAGCATGAAGATGGACACAAAGGTCTTCCGCTACGAGACGTTCCGGGACCTCGAGGTCTACACCTACGGCAGCGCCGCCGTCGTCGGCCTGATGATGTGCCGGGTCGTGGGCGCGGACGACCGGGCGGCCGACCCGCACGCGGAGTCTCTGGGGGTCGCCATGCAGCTCTCCAACTTTTTGCGCGACGTGGCCGAGGACTGGCGCCGGGGGCGGGTGTATCTGCCGTTAGAAGACCTGGAGCGCTTCGGTTACCGGGAGGAGGACCTCGCGGCCGGCGTCGTGGACGAGCGGTTCGTCTCGCTCATGCGGTTTGAGATCGAGCGGGCGAGAAAGCTCTACGCGTACGCGGACGAGGGGATCAAGTACATACCGCGGGGTAGGCGGTGGCCCGTGGTGGTCGCCCGCGAGCTCTACGCGGGCATCCTCGGGCGCATAGAGGCCAGGGACTACGACGTGTTCAGCGGGCGGGCCGAGTCTTCCCGCCCGCGCAAGCTGCTTGTCGCGGCCCGCTGCGCGGCGCGGGACCCGTACGAGCTCCTGGCCCGCTCCGGCTCGGGCTTCAGGTTTTGAGGCTCCCAGGTTTCAGGCGTGGGACGTCACGACCGGGCTACGAACACCACACCTGAAGCCTGATAGCCGCCGCAGGCGGCGGCCTGTAGCCTCAAACCTCCATTGAAAAGGGGCCTGTACCGTGCTGTAATTCGGGGGTCAGGACCGGCTTGCCGGCCCTGGCGCTCATCGAGAGCGGTGGAGGGATGGGCCCTTTGAAGCCGCGGCAACCGGCGGGGTGAGAATCCCGTGCCAGGTGCCAACTCCCGCGGAGGATACTCCGAGAGATGAGTCGGAACCGCATCGACTGGCCTCTCTCCTCCGCGCCGACGCGCAGATATAGAGGAGAGAGGTTTTTTTTGGGCTTGGATCTCAGGGAGAAGACGGACAGGGGGGTCCTGATCGGGGACGGCGCGATGGGCACGCTGCTCGCCGAACGCGGCGTCGGCTTCGGCCACCCCTACGCCCGCGCGAACGTCACCCACCCCGAGATGGTCGCCGGCATCCACGAGGAGTACATCCGGGCCGGCGCGGGCGTGATCGAGACGAACACCTTCTCCGCCAACCGCTTCAAGCTCGAGGTCCACGAGCTCGAAGACCGCGTGCGCGACGTCAACGAGGCCGGCGCCCGCCTCGCCCGCAAGGCCGCGGACAGCGTCAAGGCCGACGGCGAAAAGGCCCTGGTCCTCGGCGCCATGGGCCCCCTCGGGCGTCCGCTCTGCCCCGTCGGCCCGGTGACCGAGGAGGAGGCCCGCTCGGTGTTCTTGGAACAGGCCGAGGCCCTCCTCGAAGGCGGCGTCGACGCGCTGGTGCTCGAGACCTTCACCGACCTCGTAGAGCTTCGCATCGCCCACGAGGCCGTTCGGGGTCTCGGGGTTCCCATCGTCGCGTACAAGACCTTTGTCGAGGACGGCGAGACGCTCTCGGAGGGGCTGCCGGGGAGGGCGGCGCGTGAGATCTCATCTTTAGGCGTGGACCTCGCGGGTGCTAACTGTACGGTCGGCCCGCAGCGGATGGTCGGCATCATAGAGGGCATGTCAGCCGAGGTGGGTCCCGTCGCGGCCTACCCGAACCCTGGCCTCCCCCAGCTCGTCGACGGCAAGGTACGATTCCGCCGCGACGTGGACCACTTTGCCCTCTACGGCCGCAAGCTCGCCGAGGCCGGCGCCCGCCTCGTCGGCGGCTGCTGCGGCTCCACCCCCGACCACGTCAAGGCCCTCGCTGACGCCCTCCGCGACTTTCGCCCGGGGAAGGCCCCGGGCCGCGGCGCCCACCTGAGGGCGGTGGAGCTAGAGAGGCCCGAGGAGACCCCGGATGGGCCCTCCACGGAGCTCGCCGGGAAGCTCAGGACGGGCTTTGCGGTCGCCGTCGAGGTGGACCTGCCCCGGGGCAACGACATCACCAGGGTCGTCGAGGCTGCCAGACGCCTCAAGGAGCGGGGCGTCGATGCCATAGACATCTCGGACGGGGCGCGGGCGCGTCTGCGTATGCACCCGGTGGCGGCGGCCAAGATCGTGCAGGAGGAGGCCGGCATCGAGGTCGTCGCCCACATCTCCTGCCGGGACCGGAACATCATAGGGCTCCAGTCGGACTTTCTGGGGGCGGCGGCGCTCGGGGTAAAGAACATCCTCGCCGTTACGGGCGACCCGACCCAGATCGGGGACTACCCCGAGGCAACGGGCGTCTTCGACACGGACTCCGTGGGCCTCGTCCACGTCCTCTCGAAGATGAACCGGGGCGAGGACCTTGCGGGTAACTCCATCGGCGGGCCCGCCGGCTTCCTCATAGGTTCGGCCTTCAACCCGACCGCAGAGGACCTCGACGGTGAGATAGAGAAGCTCCGGCGCAAGATCCACGCCGGGGCCCACGCATTCTGGACCCAGCCGGTCTTCGAGATAGGCGCCCTGGAGATCGCCTTGGAGCGCATGGGAGACCTCGACGTCTCCCTTCTGCTCGGCCTCATGCCCCTGCGCAGCGCCCGTCAGGCTGAGTTCCTCCACCACGAGGTCCCCGGCGTGAACATCCCGAAGCCCATCCGCGAGAGGCTCGCCGACCTCTCCCCCGAAGACGCCCCGAAGTACGGCGTCGAGGTGGCCCAGAACCTGCTGTCAAAGGCGCAGCCGCTCGTAAACGGCGCGTACATCATGCCGCCGGCGAGCGCGCCGGACCTGGCAGGCGACGTGGTAGAAGCCATCGGCGTCCGCAGCTAGAGGGTGGCGGGATGATCCTCTTCGTCAACGGTCCGTTCGGCGTCGGGAAGACGACCGTCGCCAGGGTGCTGGTCGAGAAGGTCCCGAACGCGACGCTCTACGATCCTGAGGTGATCGGCTCCGTCCTCCAGAAGATCCCAGGGCTCGCGGGGAAAGCGAACGATTACCAGGACTACGCGCTCTGGCGCAGGCTGGCCGTCACGGTCGCGCGCGCACTGAAGGTGGCGTCGGCCCGGACGCTGGTGATCCCGATGGCGGTGTGGCGCCGCGACTACTTCGACCCGATGGTCGCAAGTCTACGTCGCGCGGACCCGGACCTGCGGTGCTTCCGGCTGACCGTATCGGAAGACGAGTTGCTGCGCCGTATTTCGTCTGACCCGGAAGATAGGGGGGCGTACGGTTGGCGCATGTCACACGCCGGGGTCTGCCTGGGCGCGTATCGGGACCCGGCTTTCGGGCTGGAAGTGCCGACGGACGGCCTCACGCCCATGGGGGTTGCGGACAGGATACTGAAGAACGTAAGTACGTCGACGATCTAGGATAGGGACACATGGTTCTTAAAGACACTATTCGCGAAGAGAGGGCGGCCCGGCTGGAGAAGTTCCGGGCCGCGCTGAAGGAGCGCATCCTGGTGCTGGACTGCGCGATGGGGACCATGATCCAGTCCTACAACCTCTCTGAAGATGAGTACCGGGGCGAGCGCTTCGCCGAGCATCCCGGTGAGCTCAAGGGCAACAACGACCTGCTCTCGATCACCCAACCCGGCATCATCCGCGATATCCACGAGGCTGTCCTCGACGTCGGCGCGGACATTTTAGAGACGAACACCTTCTCCTCCACCTCCATCGCCCAGAGGGATTACGGTATGGAGGACCTCGCCTACGAACTCAACTTCGAGGCGGCCCGCGTCGCCCGCGAGGCCGCGGACGCCTACACGGACAATACTCCGGATAAGCCACGGTTCGTGGCGGGGGCGCTCGGGCCGACCAACCGGACGGCCTCGCTCTCGCCGGACGTGAACAACCCGGGCTTCAGGAACGTCACCTTCGACGAGCTCGTAGCGGCGTACAGGGAGGAGACGCGGGGGCTCGTTGAGGGCGGGGTGGACCTGCTGCTCGTAGAGACCATCTTCGACACGCTCAACGCGAAGGCCGCCATCTTCGCGGTGCAGGAGTATCTCGTCGAAGAGGGGATCTACGTGCCGGTCATGATCTCCGGCACCATCACCGACGCGAGCGGGCGGACGCTCTCGGGGCAGGTCACGGAGGCGTTCTACAACTCCGTCAGGCACGCCGAGCCGATCAGCATCGGCCTGAACTGCGCCCTCGGCTCGAAAGAGCTGCGCCAGTACATCGAGGAGCTTGCCAGGATCTCCGAGACGCACATAAGCGCCTACCCGAACGCTGGTCTGCCAAACGAGTTCGGGGAGTACGACGAGACGCCCGAGTTCATGGCCGGGGAGATCGGGGACTGGGCGGCGAACGGCTGGCTGAACATCGTCGGCGGCTGCTGCGGCACCACGCCCGAGCACATCAGGGCCATAGCGGACGCGGTCTCCGGCCACCCGCCGCGTGAGTTGCCGGAGCTAGAGCCGAGGCTCCGGCTCTCGGGGCTCGAGGCCGTGAACATCGGTCCGGACTCGTTGTTCGTCAACGTCGGGGAACGGACGAACGTGACGGGGTCGGCGCGGTTCAAGGACCTGATCCTCAACGACGACTACGAGGCGGCGCTCGAGGTGGCCCGCAGCCAGGTCGAGAACGGGGCGCAGGTCATAGACGTGAACATGGACGAGGGGATGCTCGACGGCGAGGAGGCGATGGTCGAGTTTTTGAACCTCGTCGCCGCGGAGCCGGACATCTCAAGGGTTCCGGTGATGATCGACTCCTCCAAGTGGTCCATCATCGAGGCGGGCCTCAAGCGGGTGCAGGGCAAGGCCGTCGTCAACTCCATCAGCATGAAGGAGGGCGAGGAGGACTTCATCCGGCAGGCCAGGCTCCTCAAGCGGTACGGGGCGGCCGTGATCGTGATGGCCTTCGATGAGAAGGGCCAGGCGGACACCAAGGAGCGGAAGGTCGAGATCTGCACCCGCGCCTACAGGCTCCTGACCGAAAAGGTCGGCTTCCCGGCCGAGGACATCATCTTCGACCCGAACGTCTTCGCCATCGCGACCGGGATAGATGAGCACAACAACTACGGCGTGGACTTTATCGAGGCGGTGCGCGAGATCCACGCGACCCTCCCCCACGCCAAAACCTCTGGAGGCGTCTCCAACGTCTCGTTCTCGTTCAGGGGCAACAACCCCGTGCGCGAGGCCATTCACGCCGTGTTCCTCTACCACGCGATAGAGGCGGGCCTGACGATGGGCATCGTCAACGCCGGCCAGCTCGCCGTCTACGACGACATAGACGCGGAGCTGCGCGAGGCCGTCGAGGACGTCGTCATGAACCGCCGCGACGACGCCACCGAGCGCCTGCTGGAGCTCGCCGAGAGGTACAGGGGCCGGGGCGAGGAGGCCGAGGAAGAGGCGCAGGAGTGGCGTTCGTGGCCGGTCGAGAAGCGGCTGGAGCACGCGCTCGTCAAGGGGATCGCCGAGTTCGCCGAGGAGGACACAGAGGAGGCGCGCCAGAGGGCGGAGCGCCCGCTCGACGTGATCGAGGGCCCGCTTATGGACGGGATGAACGTGGTCGGGGACCTTTTCGGGGCGGGCAAGATGTTTCTGCCGCAGGTCGTCAAGAGCGCGCGCGTGATGAAAAAGTCGGTGGCGTACCTGATCCCGTTCATAGAAGAGGAGAAGGGCGAGGCCCGCAAGCCGAACGGCACGGTCGTGATGGCGACGGTGAAGGGTGATGTCCACGACATCGGCAAGAACATCGTAGGCGTCGTGCTCCAGTGCAACAACTTCGAGGTTATAGACCTCGGGGTGATGGTGCCGGCGGCCAAAATCCTCCAGACGGCGAAGGACAAAGGGGCTGACATCATCGGGCTCTCAGGGCTCATCACGCCCTCGCTCGACGAGATGGCCCACGTAGCGAGCGAGATGCAGCGAGAGGGCTTTGAGCTTCCGCTCCTGATCGGGGGCGCCACCACCTCCCAGACGCACACGGCGGTAAAGATCGCCCCCGGCTACGAACAGCCCGTTATCCACGTCAAGGACGCCTCCCGCGCCGTCGGCGTGGTCCAGAACCTCGTCACCGAGAACAAGAAGGACGATTACGCCGCCAGTATCGCCGCCGAGTACGACGAGGTCCGCCGCAAGCACGCCGGGCGCCGCTCGAAGACGAAGCTCACCACGCTGGAGAGGGCGCGGGCGAACGGGGCGAAGATCGACTGGGCCGGCTACAGGCCGCCGAAACCGAACGTGCTCGGCGTCCGCACCTTTGAGGACTACCCGCTGGAGGAGATACGGCCGTACATAGACTGGACGCCGTTCTTCCACTCCTGGCAGCTCAAGGCGAGCTATCCGAGGATCCTGGATGACCCGGAGAAGGGCGGGGAGGCGCGCAAGCTCTTCGCCGACGCGCAAGAGCTGCTGGACCGCATCATCGAGGAGAAGTGGTTGACGGCCCGCGCCGTCTTCGGCCTCTTCCCCGCCAATGCCCTCGCCAACGACTCGCTGGAGGTCTACACCGACGAATCGCGCCGAGAGGTGCTGACCACGCTAAACCTCGTCCGCCAGCAGAAGCAGAAGCCGCCGGGCCGCCCGAACCGCTCGCTGGCGGACTTCGTCGCGCCGAAGGCGTCGGACCTCGAAGACCACGTGGGTCTCTTCGCGGTTACGGCCGGCATAGGGGCCGACGAGGTGGCGCGTCGCTTCGAGGAAGAGAACGACGTCTACAACGCGATCATGGTAAAAGCTCTGGCCGACCGGCTCGCCGAGGCCTTCGCCGAGCTGTTGCACCGCCGGGTGCGCACGGAGTTCTGGGGCTATGCGACCGACGAAGACCTCGACACCGAGGCCATCATCCGGGAGGAGTACAAGGGCATCAGGCCGGCCCCAGGCTACCCGGCGTGTCCCGAGCACACCGAGAAACGCACCATCTGGGAGTTACTGGAGGCCGATGAGAACGCCGGCATCTCCCTCACCGAGAGTTGCGCCATGACGCCGGGGGCGGCGGTCAGCGGTTACTACTTCTCCCATCCCGAGTCCACGTACTTCGGGGTGGCCGAGATCGGGCGCGACCAGGTCATCGACTACGCCGGGCGCAAGGGCTGGACGCTTGAGGAGGCCGAGAAGTGGCTTGGCCCGAACCTCGGCTACGAGCCCGAGAACCCCGGCGACGAAGGCGCCACGGAGGTCCCGCAGGCTAGGAGCAAGGCCGCCAGGTAAGGACCTTCACCCGGCACACGCCTCCTGGGGCTCTCCTGGTTTTGAGGGATCCGCCGGGGCGTCGCGGGACGGCATCCTGCTCCCGAGCGCGCCGGCGGAGAAGAGCACGAGGGCGCAGCCGAGGGGGAAGAGAAGCTCGTTGAGTCCCTGGGAGACGAGGTCTGCCGTGGGCACGGGGCTGGGTGCGGCGCCGACCGTCAGGGCCAGGATCGTGCCGCCGAACACGATCCCGACCGCAAGCCCCACCAGGACGTGGGCGAGGACTCCCCCCCAGGCGCGGGTCCCGATCCAGCCGACCAGCAGCCCGAGGCATCCGTACTCGATACCCTTTATGAGGGCGAGCAGCACCGGCGAGGTCGAGCGCTTCGAGGGTCCCCTTGTGGACGCTTCTGGACACCTCGAAGGCGAGGGGCGCGGCCAGGAACCCGAAGAAGCCCATCGCCGGGACCTGGATCTTCGAGAGCGTCGTCCCCACCGCGAGGCCCACGCACACGAAGGCGGACCAGGTGACGTTCCTGACCAGGTCCGCCACGAGCGACGTGAGCCCCAACACTTCTCCAAACCCGGCGGCGAGCAGGAGCAACAACGCCTCCATCGCCAGGCCGAGCGCAACCGCCAGCCACGCCACGCGCAACAGCGTGACGCCCGCGTTTTGGGGAGCGGTCCTGGCCCCGGACGTGACCTCTTCTCCCGCAGAAGAACCTTGCGTGCTGGTCGGTGTCATCGGTGCGTGCCCCAGTTCCCGTGCCTGGCGTACGTGTCGCTTGCCGTACACAGGGCAAGGCCCACAGGGGAACCCTACATCCCCCGTTTAGCGTAGATTCGGGAGGCGCTACGGGCGCCGGCCGGCATTACTCGAAACGGACCTCCTCGAAACCCAGAGTCTCTACAAAGGCGCGGATGGACTGCTCCGCGTTCGTCTCGGCGGTCTCCAAGATGCCGTTCTCGCGGGCGGCGGCTTCGAGCCTCTCCTCCGCCGTGGCGCGGGCCTCTTCGACGAGGTCGTCGTCGGGGCGCACGTTCAGCGGGCTGTAGTCGCGGTCGTAGACGCGGGTGTTCTCCTCGTCGAGGCTCGCGGAGAGGACTTCGGGCTCGGGCAGGCGGATGGTAGCGGTGTCCTCCCGGACCACGACGTCGTTCTCGCCGAGGTCGGCGAGGTCCACGCCCGCCTCCACGTCGCCGGAGGCGACGAGCAGGACCCGCTCGCCGGAGAACAGGCGCTCAAAGAAGTCCCCGCCGCTCTCGCGCGTCACGATGATCGACTCGGTGACGCGCACGGTGGCGAGCCTGTCGAGGCCCCGCACGCCCTCCACCACGACGGGTGAGGTCTCGGTCTGCGCCGGCCTCTCTTGCAGGAGGGGCCCGATCAGGGGCATTCTCTCCGCGAAGTTGAAGCGGCTGATCCCAACGCCGATGCCGACGCTCAACACGACGATGACGAGCGCCAGCACCAGCGTCGTCAGGAAACCTCCGCCTTTCTTGCCCAAGACCAACCTCCCCGCGAGAGAAAAGAGAACTCTACGCGATTATATCCACCCGCGGGGAGAGGAGTCTTGCATGACGGTCTCTAACCGAATTCCGGCAGGATCTCCCGGCCGAAGAAGTCGAAGAAGTCCTTCTGGTTCGGGCCTATCTGCTGCACGTAGACCTCGTCGTAGCCGGCGTCTGCGAACTGGCGGAGCATCCCGCGGTACTTCTCGGGATCCGGGCCGCAGGGGACGGCCTCGGCCATCATCTCCTCCGTCACGAGGGTGCTTGCCTGCTCGAAGTGGCGCGGCGTCGGCAGGACCTGGGCCAGCTCCCCCGGCAGCCCCTCGTTGGGCCAGGTGCGGTGCGCGGTCCTCACGCACTCGGCCTCGTCCTCGCCGTAGCAGGCCTTGAAGGCGCTGTGGGCGGGCCTGTCCCCGCCGCCCGAGGAGCGGAAGAGCTCCAGAAGCTCCGCGTCCGGCCCGATGTTGACGTAGCCGTCCCCGATCTCCGCCGCGAGCTCTACGGCCTTCGGCCCGAAACCGGAGACGAGGATGGGCGGCGGCTCATCCGGCAGGGTGTAGATCCTCGCGTTCTCGACGACGTAGTGCCGGCCCTCGTAGTCCTTCGTGCCGCCCTCCCACAGGAGACGCATGACCTCCACCGACTCCTCCAGCATCTCGAGCCTGACGTCGGCGGAGGGCCAGGCGTCGCCGAGGATGTGCTCGTTCAGCGCCTCGCCGGAGCCGATGCCGAGGTTGAAGCGCCCCCCGAGCATCACGGACGAGGTGGCGGCGGCCTGGGCGATGATCGCCGGGTGGATGCGGAACGTCGGGCAGGTCACGGCGGTCGTTACGGGAAGCGAGGTGGTCTGGGAGAGGCCCCCGATCACGCTCCACACGAACGGGCTCTGCCCCTGCGCCTCGACCCAAGGGTGGTAGTGGTCGCTGATCCAGAGCGCCTCGAACCCGGCCTCCTCGGCCATCCGCGCCTGCTCCACCAGTGCCCCGGGCCCGAACTCCTCGCAAGAGAGGAAGTAACCGATCTTCATTTGGACTCCCGATGTAGAGATACGTGGCTTCGTCAGCGTACCCCGTGAGGGTACGCTTTAGGCATTAGGTTCGAGGCTTTAGGGGTGCGAGGCGAAACCGGCGACCGGCGGGAGCTGCCCCGCTGCTGCCACGAGTCCTGGGAGAGGCCCCGTCATCGGAACGAGGCCGGTCCGGCGCTGCTAGTGCCTAGAACCTAGAGCCTTACGCCTGTATGTTCGTCTGCTTCCAGCGGGTGTGCGCGCCGAGGTTCTCGGCTTCGGGGAACTCCTCGCCTTTGGCTAGCTGGACCCGGATCGGGGGGAGCATCGTCCCCCGGTCGCAGACGAAGGTCCCGGAGAACGGGGCCTTGTCGCCGGGCGCGTAGGTGGGGCCGTAGTGCCGGTAGCGGGCGAGGATGTCGTCGAGGTTCGCCATCACAGCGTCACCGCGCGGGCCTCGTTGAAGCCTGGGGTCTCGAGAAAGATCTTCAGGACCTCTTCCGGCACGGGCTCGTCAACGGTGACGGCCATCGCGGCGCGGGAGCCGGGCTCGCCGCGGCCGACGGCCATGTTGCCGATGTTGATGCCGTGCTCGCCGAGTATGGAGCCGGCCCTGCCGATCATGCCAGGGACGTCCTCGTTGCGGATAAAGAGCATGTTCTTCTCCGGCACCACGTCGAAGTCGTAACCCATCGCCTCGACCAGCCGCGGCTGCATCTTGGGACCGCTCAGGGTCCCGCTCACCACGTTCTCGCCCGCCCCGCCGTCGAGGCGCAGCACCACGAGGCTCGTGTAATCGTGGCTCTCCGTAACCCGGGAGGTCTCGAGGCGCAGGCCCCTGTCCTTCGCGAGTATCGGGGTGTTCACGAAGTTGAGCGGCTCGTGGACCATCGGCGCGAGCAGCCCCTTCTGGGCCGAGACGTCGAGCAGGCGCGTGTCGAAGCCGGCGACCTCGCCCCTGTACTCTACCTTCAAGGTGTCGCCGGGGCGGTCCGTGAGCTGGTAGAGGAGGCTCCCGAGCGCCTCGCACAGGCCGGAGAATTGGGCGACGAACTCGGCGCCCTCGCCCACCGGCACGGGGGCGTTTATGGCGTGCATCGGGACCTGCCCCCCGAGCGCCGCGGCGACCTGCTCGGCGGCCGTGATGCCGGCCCTATCCTGGGCCTCGGCGGTGCTGGCGCCTAGGTGCGGGGTGACGACGACGTTCGGGAGGGAGAAGATCGGGGACTCCGTCGTAGGCTCCTCGGCGAAGACGTCGAGCGCCGCCCCGCCGATGACGCCGCTCTTCAATGCCTCGTAGAGCGCCCCCTCATCAACGATGCCGCCGCGCGCGACGTTTATGAGGTAGGCGGTCGGCTTCATCTTCCCGAGGGCCTCCGCTCCCACGAGGCCCAACGTCTGGGGCGTTCGCGGGACGTGAAGCGAGATGAAGTCGGCGTTCTCGAAGACCTCGTCCGCCGACGCGGCCCGCCCGACGTTCATCGAGCGCATCCGGTCCTCGGAGACGTAGGGGTCGTAGGCGAGCACCTTCATGCCCATGCCGATGGCGCCGCGCGCGACGATGGCCCCGACGTGGCCGAGGCCCACGAGGCCCAAAGTCTTCTCCCTGACCTCCACACCCTTGAAGGCGCTCCGCTTCCACTCCCCGTTCTTGAGCGAGGCGTCGGCCGCAGGTATTCGTCTCGCGGCGGCGAGCATGAGGCCAAGGGTGTGCTCCGCCGCCGCGACGGTGTTGCTCTCCGGGGCGTTGGCGACGATGACGCCGCGCTTGGTGGCGGCCTCTATGTCTATGTTGTCCACGCCGATACCGGCGCGGCCGATGGCTTTGAGGTTGTCGGCCCTCTCGATCACCCCGGCCGTAATCTGGGTGGCGCTGCGGATAATCAGGCCGTCGTACTCGCCGATCTTCTCCAGCAGCTCCTCGGGGCTCAGGTCCAGGAGGACGTCGACGTCAAAGTCCTTTCTAAGAAGCTCGATGCCGGGCTCGGCGAGCTTCTCCGGGATCAGGACCTTCAAGCGGTCACCCCGCTCTTGGAGAAGACCCGCTGCGCCGCACCCACGCCCCGGCCGAGCTCGACGGGGAAGTCGAGCGACTCGAGCGCGAGCTCCGTGGCGGCTATCGTGGCGATGATGTCGAAAGCGTCGAAGTAACCGCAGTGGCCGATCCGGAAGATCCTGCCCGCCATGTCCGCCTGGCCGCCCGCGATCTGTATGCCGTGCTCGCGGAAGATCATGCGCACGAGCTGCTTGCCGTCGACACCGTCTGGCACCCACGCCGCCGTCACGGCCGAGTTCAGATCCTCGTCAGGCCCGAAGAGCGAGAGCCCCATCCCCTTGATGCCCTCACGCGAGGCGCGTCCGAGCATGACGTGGCGCCTGAACACGTTCTCAACACCCTCGTCCAGAAGCTGTTGCAGCGCGACGTCGAGCTGGATGATGAGGCTGACGGCCGGCGTCCACGCCGTCTGGGCCGGGTCCTTGGCGTAGGCCTTCTTGGCGGCCGTCCAGTCGAAGTAGAAGCGCGGCATCTTCGCGTCCTCGTGCATCCGCATCGCCCGCTCGCTAACGCTCACGAACCCGAGGCCGGGCGGCGTCATGAGCGCCTTCTGGCTCCCCGCGACGACCACGTCAACGCCCCAGTCGTCGGTCCGAAGCTCGCAGGCCCCGAGGCCCGAGACGGCGTCCACGATGGAGACGACGTTCGAGGCGGCCTTCGCGAAGCCCTCGATGTCGTTTACGGTGCCCGTCGAGGTCTCCGAGAGCACGCAGACGGCGGCCTTGATCCCGGGGTCCTTGGCCAGAGCCTCGGCGACCTCGTCGTTGTCGGCCTTCTGGCCCCAGTCGTACTTCAGCTCGGTCACCTCGAGGCCGAAGGCCCGGCCCATCTTTACCCAGCGTCCGCCGAAGTTGCCGTTGTTGACGACGAGCATCTTGTCGCCCGGCGAGAAGAGGTTCTGGATGGCCCCCTCGAAGGCCCCCGTCCCGCTCGCGGCGTAGGTAAAGACGTCGTTCTCCGTCAGGAAGACCCTCTTCAGCGCCTCGTTCACCCGGGTAAAGACCTCGCCGAACTCGGGGGTCCTGTGGTGGATGATCGGCAACGCGCCCGCCGCCGAGACCTCGGGCGGTATCGGGGTCGGTCCGGGCGACATGAGACGGTACTTGTTCATCATGGTTTCGGAGGTTCCTCTCTTGCTGCGGGCTACTAGATACACCATTGTAGCCATGATCCCCACGGATAACTACATAGTGGCGCAGGCGGCTAACAAAGTGTTGCTTGCGCCGCAACCTGCCCGGAGAATGGGGCCTCCGGTATACTGCCCGGCGTCGCTATTGAGCCTGTTGCAGCTTCGTGAGCAGGGAGGATAGGTGGCCGAGAGGATCGATGCCAGGGAGACCGGCAAATTCTTCCTGAACGTCCCACAGAAGCTCGACGACCCGTTCCCGGACCTCGCGTACTTCAGGGAGAACAGGCCCGTCTTCTACCACGAGGCGCTTGGCCAGTGGTTCGTCTTCCGGCACGAGGACGTCTCGAAGCTCTTCTCCGAACCCAGGATGAGCGCGGGCCGGATGAAGGGCTTCGTGGACGCGGCCCCCGAGGAGGTAAGGGAGGATCTGAGAGAGGTCATTCCCCGCATAGCCCTCGAAGAGGTAGAGTTGCGCGGCGCGTCCATCCGCGCGGGCCAGATCGTGCAGCTCAGCATCGCCTCGGCCAACCGCGATCCATCCCACTTCCCGGACCCGGACCGCTTCGATATCACCAAAGAACGCGGCCCCACCCTCAGCTTCGGCCACGGCCCGCACGGCTGCCTGGGGGCGCTCCTGGCGATGGAGGAGGCCAGGATCTCGCTCGAGACCCTCTTCCGCCGCATGCCGAAAATGCGCCTCGACGAGACACGCGAGATAAGGTGGTACCGCAACGCCGCCAACCGTGGTCCCGACTCCCTCCCGCTGGTCTTCTGAGCCCTCTGTCATGGACCACGAGGAGGTCGGCCGCTACTGGGACGAGAACGCCGAGGTCTGGACGGAGCTGGCGCGGGCCGGCTACGACGTCTACAGGGACGGCCTGAACACCCCAGCCTTCCTGGACCTGCTCCCCGAGGTCAGCGGCCTCTCCGGCCTCGACCTCGGCTGCGGCGAGGGCCACAACACGAGGCTCCTGGCCAGACGCGGCGCGCGCATGACGGGTATCGACATCTCCGGAACCTTCGTCCGACACGCGATGGAAGGTGAGGCCGGTGAGCCCCTTGGCATCCGGTACGAGAGGGCGAGCGCCGTGGAGCTTCCCTTCGAGAAAGGCAGCTTCGACTTCGCCACCGCCTTCATGAGCCTCATGGACATTCCGGAAGTAGAGAAGGTTCTAGCGGAGGTCTTCCGGGTCGTACGGCCCGGCGGGTTCTTGCAGTTCTCGATAGAGCATCCGTGCTTTACCGCCTCGCACAGCAAGACACTCAGGGACGGGCGGGGGCGGGCGTACGCGCGCGAGGTGGGAGGCTACTTCCGGGAGGAGAACGGCGAGGTGCAGGAGTGGATCTTCAGCGCGGCCCCGCCGGAGGTCAGGGCGGGGCTGCGGCCTTTTCGCGTCCCCCGCTTCACGCGAACCTTGAGCCGGTGGCTGAACTCGCTGATCGAGGCCGGGTTCGTGCTCGAAAGGCTCGCCGAGCCGTACCCAGGTGACGAGTCCGTCCGGCAGCACCCCGGGCTGCAGGGCGCCCGGGTGTTCGCCTACTTCCTCCACGTCCGGGCGCGAAAGCCCGGCTGAGAACACCTATCCGAACCCCGCCCCTTCGAGCGCGGGGAGCGCCGAGCGGGTGTAGCGGGCGGCGTACCCGGCGCCGGCGCGGTCGGGAAAGTCGTGGGGCTTCCTCCCCCGAAACTCGTCGGCCTCGACCCCGGTACGGATGCGGCCCTCGGTCAGGGAGATCCTGAGGGTGTCTCCGTCCCGCAGGCGGGCGATGACGCCCCCGGCCGCGGCCTCGGGGGAGAAAAGCGAGATCCAGGTGCCAGAACCGGAGCGTGGCGGAAGCCCGTCGGTGATGATTGGCACGATGTCCGCCAGCCCGTACTCCTCCAGAACCTGCCCGAGCCGTTCCAGGCGGGAGATCCCGGGCGCGCCCCTGGGCCCGCAGCCGCCGACGACGAGCAGGGTCTGGGGCTCAACGAAGCCCCCCTCGACCAGCCTGACGACGAACTTCTCCGAGTGGTGGACCCTGCACTCGCCCGAGATCTCTGCCAGCCCCGCGTCGACCCGGCAGAGGGCCCTGGCCCCGCTGGCCCTGGCCTCCACGAACGCCAGCCGCGTCCCGTCGAACCGGGGAGGCTCGGGTACGGTGGCGGGCAGCACCTCGCGCAGGCGCCCCGCGACGGTCGCCTGGTCGTTCAGAGAATCGCCGAGAAGCGCCAGCAACCCGGGATTGCCGTGCCGGGTGAACCATTCGGAGTGGGGCTCGGCGATCTGTGGGGTCTCGGGGACGATCACCCCGAGCGTCTGGGAGAACCCGGTGGATCCGGCCTCCCTGGCGATGGCCGCGAGGTGGACCAGCAACTCGGGCCCTCCCCCGAGCGAGAGGCCGGCTCTAAGAGCGTTGACGAGGGAGAACTCGTCGATAAGGCCCCCCGGCCGTGGCCTCCCGGTCCTGGCGGCCTCCACGGCGACCGGCGCCGGGTCGTCCGCCAGGGGTACGAGGCCGAGCGCCGCAAGCGCGGCGGTGAGGTAGAGATCGCCGCTGGGCGCGGCGACGGTAGGGAGGTTGGCACGTAACGCGGCGAGAACGAGCCCGGCCTGCTCCTCCGGGGGCTCGGCGGCGAGGAGCAGGCCGTCCAACCGCTGCCGGTAGCAGGAGATCTCGGCCGCGTCGGCGACCCACTCCCGCGAGAGGGCGACGCCCCCATCAAGCCAGACGGCCGGCAACGCCATCGGCACCGGCTCGGCGCCGGCCTCCCGCAGCGTCTCCGCGAGGTTCTCCGCCGCGGCGGGGACGCCGACGCGGGGTATGAGCCCGGACACGGGGGCTAGGAACTCAGCTTCTGGAGGAGCAGCTCGCGGGCGCGTCCGCCGTCGGCGTTGCCGCGGGTGGCCTTCATGACCTGGCCCATCAGGAAGCCAACGACCTTCTTGTCGCCGTTCCGGACCCGCTCGGCCTCGTCGGGGTTGGAGGAGATCACGCCATCCACCACCCCGTCGAGCTCGTCGGCCTCCACGGAGCCAAGCCCCTCGCGCTCGACGACCTCTGACGGGCCCTCGCCGGTCTTGAAGACCTCGGCCAGCACCGTCCTCGCGGCGGATCGGGAGACCTTGCCGTTTCCGACCAGCCGGATCAACTCGACCATGTGCCCCGGGGTCACCTTCGAGCCGGAGAGGTCGGCGCCGGACTCGTTGAGAAGCGCCCGGAAGTCGCCGGAGATCCAGTTAGACGCCTGCTTCGGGTCTACCTCTGCTGCGACCTCCTCGTAGAAGGCGGCGAGCTCCCTGTCGGCGGCGAGGACGCCGGCGTCGTACGGGGAGAGGCCGTACCGCCCGACGAACCGGGCGCGCATGGCGTCCGGCAGCTCGGGCATCCGGTCCCCTATCTCGCGGACGTAAGCCCGCGAGAGCTCCAGGGGCAACAGGTCCGGCTCGGGGAAGTAGCGGTAGTCGTGGGCGAACTCCTTGCTGCGCAGCTCGTGGACCTCATCGGTCTCCGGGTCGTAGTGGAGGGTCGTCTGCTCCACGCGCCCGCCGCCGGCCAGGATCTCCTGCTGCCGCGCGAGCTCGGCGGCTATCCCCTTCTCGACGAAGCGGAAGGAGTTCATGTTCTTTAGCTCGGTCTTGGTGCCGAAACTACCGTCGGGGTTGCGGATGGAGACGTTGGCGTCGCAGCGGAGCTGGCCCTTCTCCATGTCAGCCTCGGAGACGCCTATGGCCCGCAGGATGTCCTTTAGGTAGTTCGCCGTGGCGCGGGCGGCCTCCGGCGAGGGGATGTCGGGCTCGGTGACGATCTCCATGAGGGGCGTGCCGCCGCGGTTGAAGTCCACGAGCGAGCCGACCGAGCCGTGCATCCGGCCCGAGGTTCCGACGTGGACGTTCTTGGCCGCGTCCTCCTCGAGGTGAAGGCGCGTGATGCCCACCCGTATCGTCTCGTCCCCGTCGGGTGTACCGGCGGGGACGTCCAGATATCCGCCGGTACAGATCGGCTCGTCGAACTGGGAGATCTGGTACCCCTTCGGAAGGTCCGGGTAGAAGTAGTTCTTGCGCGCGAAGACGGCCCTCTGGGAGACGTCGCAGTTCAGGGCGAGCCCCGCCATAACACCTAGCTCTATGGCCTTCTCGTTGGCGACGGGCAGCGCCCCGGGATGCCCGAGGCAGACCGGACACGTGTGCGTGTTCGGGGGCTCGCCGTAGGTCACCCGGCAGCCGCAGAACATCTTTGTTTGTGTGGCCAGATGCACGTGAAACTCGAGCCCTATTACCGCCTGGTACGTGCGCCTCTCCTGTGTCTGCAAAGTGGTAGCCCTCCGCCGCGCGTCGCCTACTAGGAAATATTCTAGCATCGGGGATGGGTGCAAATACCGTCGGAAATCCGGTTCTACAGCCCCTCGTAGATCTCCGCCAGGGTCAAGGACATCTCTGGGCATGGGACCGAGAACCCTCCCTCATCCACCAGGTCAGCCCTGATCCACACGCCCTCTTCGTCCCGGAAATGCCGCTCGACCAGCATCCGCTCCTGGTCCAGGATAAGGTAAGCCTTGAGGCCGGGGACGCGCCTGTAGGCGGCGAGCTTCTCGCGCCGGTCCGTGCTCTCGGTGCCCGGGGAGACGACCTCGACGACCAGGCACGGGGCGTCTTCGTAGTAGGGGTCATCCGGCTCGGTACCGCAGGCGGCCATCACGTCCGGGTAGTAAAAGACGTCGTCGATCCGGAGTTTGACCGTCTCCATGTAGACCCGGCACGGGCCCCCCGCAGCCGCGTCGGCCAGCCGCCTGTACACGTTGCCGGCGATCCTGTTGTGCCGCCTGCTGGCCCCGGTCATCGCGTAGACCTCGCCGGCAACGTACTCGTGGCGCACGGTGGCCGTCTTCTCCATCTCGAGGTAGTCCTCTACGCTCAAGGGGCCCTGCGTGGCGGCGCGCTCGACCATGCAAGGAGTATAGCGCAGCCGCGCTCCGCTCCCGCCGGCTACGGCCTCGGCGAGAACCCGAAGTCGGCGACCCTCTCGGCGGCGCGGGCCGCGCGGAGGAGCATGCCTTCAGTGAAGTGGTCGCCCATGAGCTGCACGCCGACGGGGAGGCTTTCCGAGAGGCCGCCGGGGACGCTTATGGCCGGGACGCCGGCGAGGCTCGCGGGGACGGCGCAGATGTCCTGCAGGTACATGGCGAGCGGGTCGTCGGTCTTGGCCCCGATCTCGAAGGCCACAGAAGGCGAGGTCGGGGAGACGAGGATGTCGTAGCGGGCGTAGGCCTTGCGGAAGTCCTCTATGATCTTCGTGCGGACCTTCTGGGCCTGGGCGTAGTAGGCATCGTAGTAGCCGGAGGAGAGGGCGTAGGTGCCGAGCATGATCCGGCGCTTCGCCTCCGCCCCGAAACCCCTCTCCCTGGTCCTCCGGTACATCTCGTGCACCCCGTCGGCCGGCACCCGTAGCCCGTAGCGGACCCCATCGAAGCGGGCGAGGTTCGAGGAGACCTCAGCCGGCGCGATGATGTAGTAGGCCTCCAGCGCGTAGTAGGCGTGCGGCAGGCTGACCTCCCCCACCTCGGCCCCGGCCGCTTCGAGCCCCGTCGCGACCCGGCTCGTCACCTCCCGTACCCCGGCGTCGATGCGCTCGTCCATTAGCTCCGTGACGACCCCGACTCGGAGGCCCTCCACGCCGTCTTCGAGGTTCGCCAGGTAGTCAGGGACCTCGACGTTGGCGCTCGTCGAGTCGCGCGGGTCGTGGCCGGCGATCGCCTGCAAGAGCAGGGCGGAGTCCTTTACGTCGCGGGTCATCGGGCCTATGCAGTCGAGGGAGGAGCCGAAGGAGATCAGGCCGTAGCGCGAGACCCGCCCGTAGGTGGGTTTCAGCCCCACGATGCCGCAGAGGGCGGCCGGCTGGCGCACGGAGCCGCCCGTGTCCGTGCCGAGCGCCCACCAGCCCTCGCCGGCCGCAACCGCAGCCGCCGAGCCGCCGGAGGAGCCGCCGGGCACCCTGCCCGTGTCCCACGGGTTGCGGGTGGGACCGTAGGCGGAGTTCTCCGTCGATGAGCCCATCGCGAACTCGTCCATGTTGGACTTGCCTACCATCACCGGCTCCTCGCCGAAGTTGGCGAGCGCCGAGGCGTCGTAGAGGGGTGTGAAGTCCTCCAGGATCTTCGACCCGCACGTCGTCCTTACCCCGCGCGTCGAGAGGACGTCCTTCACGACGATGGGCACGAGCTCCCAGGGCTTTACGCCGCCGCCCGGTAGCCGTCCGTCCACCCGGCCGGCCCGTTCCAGCGCAAGCTCCGGGGTGGTCGTCACGAAGGAGTTGAGGTCGCCGTCAACCTCTTCGACGCGCCCGTTGGCCGCTTCGGCGGCCTCCCGGACGGAGGCATCGCCGGCCGTAATCCTCTCGGACAACCCGTGGGCGGTGAGGTTCAGGAGATCTTCCATCAGTCGATCCTCGGCACGGCGAAGAGGTCGTCGACGGCATCGGGGGCCGGGGCAAGGGCCTCCTCGCTGGTGAGCTCGGGCCGGGACTCATCTGGTCTGAGGACGTTCGAGAGGTTCAGGGGGTTCGCCGTAGGCGGCGTGTCCGCGAGGTCGAGCTCCCGGATCTTCTCGATGCTGTCGAGGATCGCGTCGAGCTGTCCCCCCATCTCCCTGATCTCGTCCTCCGTCAAACCCAGCCGCGCCAGGCTGGCGACGTGCCGTACCTGTTCTTCAGAGATCATCTCCCACCTCCGGGTGTTTTCGTAACGGGGTCTCTTTCGAGGCGTCGTCTCATCTTAGAGCATCTCGCCGCCAAGGCTTTGAGGTTCTAGTTTCAAGGTATTGCATTGAGGCCCGGAAGCCGGCGATCCAGGACACGCCCCGCAGCACAAGCTTCGCCGACCACCCCTCAAAACCTCGAACCTCAAAGCCTAGAACCTCAGAACCTACAAGATCGTCAACAGGGCGGGCGCGACCTGCTTTTTGCGGCTCATCACGCCGGGGAGCTCTATGACGCCCTCGCGGGGCTGGGAGTCGAAGGCGTGATGCACGGCGGAGCAGTCCCCGACGCACAGGAGTTGGGTGCCGCCCTGGGTGATGTCCGTGACCATGAGCGCCGAGAAGACGTAGCCGTTCTCGGCGCGCAGGCTCTCGAGCGCCGCGACGAGCTCGTCCTTGCGCTCGAGCAGGCCGGGCCCGACGGTCTCTATCTGGGAGACGCTCACCCTGTCGCCCGAGCTCGTCCCGTACTCCTTGGCGTCTCGGTTCACGATCTGCTCCCCCGAGAGATCCGAGACGTCGGATGAAGCCTCGAACATCTCCCGGCCGAAGGCCTCTGCGTCGAGGTCGAGGAACTCCTCGAGCACCTTGACGATCTCGCGGTCGCGGTCGGTGGTGGTCGGGGAGTTCAGGATCACGGTGTCCGAGAGGATCGCCGCGAGGAGCATCTTCGCGGTCGATACTTCCGGCCTGAGGCCCGCCGTCTTGAAGCGCTCGACGATGAGGGTGGCCGTCGAGCCCACGGGGTCGAAGGTGGCCGGTATCGGGGAGGACGTCTCTATGTCGCCGACGTGGTGGTGGTCCAGGATCTCGACGACCTCGGCCTTCTCCACGCCCTTGACGCTCTGGCCGATCTCGGCGTGGTCCACGAGCAGAATGCGCCTGGGCCTCGGGTTCAGGAGGTTCGTCCTCGTGACCACGCCTATGGGCACCATGTTCTCGTCGACGGCTATCGCCGCGCGGTAGTGGACCTCCATCACCTGCTCGGTTATGTCCGTTATAAAGTCGTCCGGGTGGACGGTCAGGGGTCTCTCGCTCATTATCTCCCAGCTCGGGACGGAGAGCTGTATCAGGCGGCTCGTCACGTAGGAGTCGAGCGGCGAGAGGACCACGCCCGTCCCCCGCTCCCCGGCCATCTGGAGCACTTCCTCCTCGGGCCTCACACCGTTTGAGACGATAAGCACCCCGGCGCCGAGCTCTATGGCCCGTCTCTGGGCCTCCGGGCGGTCGCCCACAACGACGATGTCCCCCTCTTTCATGGACTTGCCCATCGAGTCAACGCCCATCGAGATGACCCACAGCTGGCCGTCGCTCCCGCGGTCGGGGCCGGCGAGCAGCTCCCCTTCGAGCACCTCGACCATCGCCCCGACGCTCACCGGGCTGTCCTTAAAGGAGGAGGCCCCCCGCGACTCCCGGACGTACATGCGCGCCAGGTTCCGCTCCGTGATGATCCCGACCAGCGAGCCGTCATCGTCCACGACGGGGAGCTGGCTTATGTTCCGCTGGGCCATCGTGAGGCCCACGTTGCGCAAGGGATCGTTCTTGTGGGCGACCGCCACATCCCGCGCCATCACGTCCTTGACCCTGAGCATTATGTGCCGGATCCTCTTCGGCGATTTCGCCCCGCTCTTCTCCAACGCCCACGCCGTCTGCGGGTTGACGTCGCCGAGGCGGGCCGGCGCGTACTCGTTCTCAGGGTCCACGAGGTTCTTGAACTCCGCGTACCCGATGGCCGAGGCTACCGAGTCGGTGTCGGGGTTTTTGTGGCCTGTGACGTAGACGTGTGGCATTGCTAATTCTCCTGTTACGCCGCCGCGCGGCGGGTCGCTGTTCTCATTCTTTGCTAAGCGGCGCCATCTCGGGCACGAAGGTCCTCTCGTCGGCCCCGAACCTGACGACCACCTTGCCGCCTGAGGCGTCGACGACCTGCCCGACCCCGAACTTGGCGTGGCGGACCCTCTCCCCCGCGCTGTACGAGACCCCGGGCGAAGCCGCCTGCCGGAAGCCCCCCGACCTCTGCCCGAACGACGCCATCCCCCAGCCGCCGCGGCCGGCGGCAGATCCCGTAGGCACGGTGCCGGACTTGTACTCATCAGGTATCTCCGAGAGAAAGCGCGAGGGCATCCGGTACTCGCGCTCGCCCCAGTTGCTCCGGAGCTTGGCGTGCGTGAGCGTGAGCGTCTTGCGCGCCCGCGTGATGCCGACGTAGGCGAGCCTGCGCTCCTCTTCGAGGTTCTGCTCGTCGAGCGAGCGGGCGTGCGGGAAGGTCCCCTCCTCCATCCCGACGACGAAGACGTGGTCGTACTCGAGCCCCTTCGCGTTGTGGAGCGTCATCAGGGTGACGCTGCCGCCCTCCGATGTGATGGAGTCCTGCTGGGTGTAGAGCGCCTGCTCCTGCAAGAAGCCGTCGAGGGTAGGTTCAGGTTCGACGCGCTCGTACTCGCGGGCGGCGTTTATGAGCTCCTCGAGGTTCTCAAGACGAGACTCGGACTCTATGGTGTTCTCGTTCCTGAGCTCCCCGCGGTACCCCGACTCGTCGAGGACCGCCCCCACAAGCTCAGCCGGCGGCACCTCCCTGGCCGCGACCCGCCACCCCTCAAAGAGCTCCCGCAACGAGGCGCACGCCTTCGCCGCCTTGCCCGATAGCCCGGCCGCGGGGGCCTCGGCGAGCGCCTCGTAGAGCGTGCTGCCGCTGCGGCGGGCATGGTCCTGAAGCCTCGCGACGGAGGTGTTGCCGAGGCCCCGCTTCGGGACGTTGATGATGCGTTCCAGGCCGACCGAGTCGGCGGGGTTCGAGATCACGGCGAGGTAGGCCATGGCGTCCTTGATCTCGGCCCGCTCGTAGAAGCGGACCCCACCCACGATCTGGTACGGAACCCCCTCCCGCACCAGCACGTCCTCCAATGCCCGGCTCTGCGCGTTCGTCCTGTAAAAGGCCGCGATCTCCCGCGCGGGCTCCCCCCGCCCCGTCAACTTCTCGACCTCAGAGACCACGAACCGCGCCTCCGCGTACTCGTCCGAAGCCGCGAACACCCGGATGCGCTCCCCCTCCCCCCCGGCCGTCCACAAAGCCTTCGCCTTGCGCGAGGCGTTGTTCGCGACCACCGCGTTCGCCGCGTCGAGGATGGTCTGGGTCGAGCGGTAGTTCTGCTCCAGCTTGACGACCTTCGCCTCAGGGTAGTCCCGCTCGAAGTCCAGGATGTTCCTGATATCCGCCCCGCGCCAGCTGTACACCGACTGATCGTCATCACCAACGACACAAAGGTTACGATGTGCGGCGGCGAGGACGTTCACGAGGCGGTACTGGGCGTGGTTCGTGTCCTGGTACTCGTCCACGTGGATGTACTTGAAGCGGGTCTGGTAGCGGTCGCGGACCTCCGGGAAGAGCTCCAGGAGGGCGACGGTCTGCATTATGAGGTCGTCAAAGTCCATGGCATTGTTCTCGTAGAGGCGGCGCTGGTAGAGGTCGTAGACCTCGGCGACGTTCTCGGCGATGTAGCCCTCGGATCGGCGCAGGAAGTCGTCCGGGCTCATGAGGACGTTCTTGGCCGAAGAGATCTGGGCCTGGAACGAGCGCGGGTTGAACCTTTTCGGGTCCTTGCCGAGCTCGACGATCGACCTCTTGACGAGCCTGACCTGGTCCGCGCCGTCGTAGATGGTGAACTCGCGCTTGTAGCCGAGCTTCTCGGCGTGGACCCTTAAGATGCGAGCGCAGAACGCGTGGAAGGTCGAGACCCACATCTTGCGGGAGTCGGGGCCCACGAGGAGGGCGACGCGGTCCTTCATCTCGCGGGCGGCCTTGTTGGTGAAGGTTATGGCGAGGACTTCCTCGGGTGCCGCGAGCCCCTGGTCTATGAGGTGGGCGATCCTGTGCGTCAGCACGCGGGTCTTCCCGCTACCCGCCCCCGCGAGGATGAGGAGGGGCCCTTCCGTGTGCTCTACGGCGTCGCGCTGCGTCGGGTTTAACGAGTCCAGAAGCATTGGTGAAAAAGTATAGCAGGGGGGCCGGCCCGTTCCCGCATCCAGTATCCCGCGTGGGCCACCCGGTGCGGAATGGCGAGCGGAATACCCTACGGGTGTTGGATCAGGTGCAAGAGCACCGTCACCCCCCTCTCGCGCCCCTCCAGCTCCACGGTCGTCTCCTCCGTCTCGAAGCGGAAGCCGTTCTCGTGCATGAGCTCCCGGAAGAGCGGCTCGTACCGGCGCCCCGGGTCCGCGAAGAGCGCCGCGCCTCCGGGCCCGAGCAACTCCGGCACGAGCCTGGCCAGGGAGCGGGTGCTCGGCTCTTCGTACATCACGTCGGCCGCGATAACGAGGTCGAAGGTTCCGACGTCGTCAGGCGTTTGGTGCCAGTTCAGGAGGGCCGTTTCGGGCTCGGGGAGGCCGTTCTGCTTCGCGTTGTGGCGGGTAAAGTCCTGGGCGGCCGCGTAGTAATCGGTGGCGAGGACGCGGGCGCCGCGGTCGAGGGCGACGAGGGTCGGGAGGCCGACGCCGACGCCGAGCTCGACGACGCGCCTGCCGGCCAGGTCTTCCCCGGAGAGCCGGCGGGCCAGCGCTATGGCGCTCGGCCAGATCTCGGCCCAGTAAGGGAGGCGTTCGTCCTCGTCAAACTCCCGCTCGTCGATCAACTCGTCCGGGACCGAAGGGTGGGTCAGACGGTAGTTTTTGCCGGAGACTTCCACGACGGATTCCGAGAGATCCGTCCGGCCCTTGAGGTGGGCCAGGAGGCTACTTGGCGGCGTGGGCGGCCTCTCTTTGGGCGCGGCCCTCACGCTCGGTCTCTGCGAGCTGGGCGATGCTGTAGCGGCCGAAGACCGACTCGAGCGCCTCGCGGGCCTCGTCCCAGACCTTGCTCGTCACGCACAGGGGGGCGTCGGCCATGTAGCAGACCCCTCCGGCAGAGCACCGGGCCGGCCGCACCGCGCCGTCCAGTATCTCGACGACGTCAAGCACGGAGATCTCCTCGGGGGGCATCGCGAATCGGTAGCCGCCGTGCGCCCCGCGCCGGCTCTCGAGCAACCCCTCGCGCCTGAGCTCGCACAGGATCTGCTCCAGAAACCTCTCCGGGATGCGCTGCAGGCGCGCGATCTCGGCCACGCCCAACGGGCCCTCGTGCCCGCTGACGGCGATCTCGACCAGCGCCCGTACCGCGTATTTGCTCTTCTGAGTAAGCCTCACGAAACTACACCGCCTGCTTGCGAAACGTATTACGGCTGATTGTAGCAGAAGGTTGTTGGAGCGGTCGCTTTCGGCTCTGCGCCGTGCCGGAGACGCCCGGTCTCGCCGGCCGCCGACCAGGGTGCGCCCCTCGGGTTCCGGTCTTCGCCTCGGCACAACCCACGCGCTCCGGGCGACATGACGCATCGAGAAGGCCGAAGGGCGTAGAGTGCCGCGAAGCTACTCCCCGTCCCGGTTGATGTCCCTCTCGAGGTACTGGCGCATGGCGTCCTCTATGCGCTGGCCGGTGACGAGGAAGACGGTGCTGCCGCCGATGTCCACGCCGTGGTCGGCGATGCGCTCTAGGTAGTGGACCATGAGGGCGGCCCGCATCCGCCACTCCGGGGCGCCGGCGCCGGAATCTGAGGGGTTTGCTATAAGGTTCATCGCCTCTGAGTAGAGGAGGTCCACCTTGTCGTCCTTGGCCTGGAGGTCGCGGGCCCGGTCTATGTCCCGGTGCTCGAAGATGTCGAGGCCCTCGTTGAATATGTTTCGGGCCGTGCGGGCCATCTCGACCAGGGAGGCCTCGAGGTCCTCGTCGCGCTCGGCGCCGGCGGTCTCGGCGAGGGCGTGGCAGATGTGCTCCGAGAGGGCGCCCGTGCGGACCAGGTGGTTCGTGACAGACTGGACGGTGTAGAGGAGCCTGAGGTCGCGTGCGACCGGGGCCTGGCGGGCCTGCAGGATCATGGAGTCCCGGTCGAGCTCCGCCCCGCGCGCCTTGTACCGGACGTCCACCCCGAGCTCGCGCGCGGCGAGCTCCTCGTCGCCCGTCTCCATCGCCCGGACCATGTTCTCCAGGGAGGCGCCGACCTCCCTGCCAAGATTGAGGACGTCGCCCGTGAGGTTGTCGAGCTCCTGCTGAAAGCTCTCCCTTGGCATCGTCTAGCCGAACCGCCCCGTGACGTAGTCCTCCGTCTCCTTGCGCTCGGGGTTCGAGAAGATCTTCTCCGTCTCGTCGAACTCCCACAGGCGCCCCGGGTCGCCCATGTTCACGATGTAGAAAAAGCCCGTGTAGTCAGAGATGCGGGCCGCCTGCTGCATGTTGTGCGTCACTATCACGACCGTGTAGCTCTTCTTGAGCTCGGCCATGGTGTCCTCGATCTTCTGGGTCGAGACCGGGTCGAGGGCGCTCGCCGGCTCGTCCATCAGGATGACCTCTGGCTCCACCGCGAGCGTCCGGGCGATGCAAAGACGCTGCTGCTGGCCGCCTGAGAGCCCGTAGCCGCTCTCCTTGAGACGATCCTTCACCTCGTCCCACAGGGCCGCCTGGCGCAAGCTACGCTCCACCAGCTCGTCCACGTCGCCGCGGAAGCCGTTGATGCGGGCGCCCCAGGCCACGTTCTCGTAGATGGACTTGGAGAACGGGTTCGGCTTCTGGAAGACCATGCCAACCCTCCGCCGGATCACGACGGGGTCGGAGCCCTTGGCGTAGATGTCCTGGTCCCCGAGCGTCACGCTGCCCTCGGCGCGGGCGCCGGGGATGACCTCGTGCATCCGGTTCAAGCAGCGGATGTACGTGCTCTTGCCGCAGCCGGACGGCCCGATAAGCGCCGTCACCTTGTTGGCCCGGATGTCCATGCTAACGTCGGTAACGGCCTTGAAGCCACCGTAGAACGCGGAGAGGTCCTGGATCTTCATCCCCAGCGTGCCGTTGTCCCCCGCTGGCGGTCTCCCGGCGTCGCGGCGTCCCTCGCGTCGGTCCCTCGAAACCCCGGTCAACCTCTGCTCCTCCCTGGTCCTCTCAGACTGCGTCAAGATGTTACCTCTCCTCCGCGGGCGGGGCCCGCTACGTTGCCTAGCTCCGCTGCTGGAACCTGTTGCGCAGCACGATCGCCACGGAGTTCGCTACGAGCAGAACGGCCATGATGACGACAATACCAGCCGCGGCCAGTTCCTGAAAGACGTCCTGCGGGCGGCTGATCCAGTCGTAAATCTGGGTCGGCAGCGCCATGTAGCCGTCGAACGGGCCCGCGGTGGTGTAGGTCTGGTACGCCGCGGCCCCGACGACGAGGATGGGGGCGGCTTCGCCGATGGCCCGCGAGAGCGCCAGGATCATGCCCGTAAGCGCCCCGGGCAGCGCCATCGGGAGCAGGTGGCTCCAGATCACCTCCCACCGCGTCGCCCCGAGCGCGTACCCGCCCTCGCGGATGGACCTCGGGATGCTCCGAAGCGCTTCCCTGGTCGTCACGATGAGGACCGGTAGGATGAGCAGGCTCAACGTCAGCGCCCCCGTGAGCACGCTCGCACCGCCGGTCAGGGGCGCCAGCAACTGCACGAAGATACCAAGTCCCAAAAGGCCGTAGATGACCGAGGGCACCCCGGCGAGGTTCGAGATGTTGATCTCTATCATCCGGTTGATGCGCGTGTCGGCGGCATACTCTTCCAGGTACACGGCGGCCCCGAGCCCGAGCGGGACGCTTATGATCGCCGTGAGCGCGAGCAGCCACAGCGAGCCGATGAGCGCCGGGTAGATACCGCTGTTCTCCGGGAAGATCTGGGACGGGAAGCTCGTCAGAAAGCCGAGGCTCAACCTGCCGGAACCGTCCCCGATCACGTCAATTAGGAGCACCGCCAGGACCGCGACGCCAACCAAAGCCGCCACCGTCACTAGGATACTGAAGGCCCGGTCGAACCCGTACCGGGTCGCCATGGACGTCTTGAACTCGGAGCCTCTAGCGCCGCCTTCCTGCCTCTCTACCTGCTTGCTCGTCTGCGCCACTAGTAGATCTCCCTGAATCGCCGGACAAACCAGTAGCTAGCGAGGTTGAGGGCGAGCGTCATCAGGAACAACGCCGACCCAACCGCGAAGATAGACCCGAAGACCGCCGACCCGCGCGGCGTCTCCCCGCCCACCACCTGCACGATGTAGGCCGTCATCGCCTGCATGCTCTCGAGGGGGGTCCCGCCGAAGTTCGCCTGGGAGCCCATCGCGATGGTCACGATCATCGTCTCCCCGATGGCCCGCGAGATGCCGAGGATAACCGCGGCCACTATCCCCGAGAGGGCGGCCGGGACCACGATCTTGGTCGCCGTCTCGCGTTTGGTCGCGCCGAGCGCGTACGCGCCCTCCCGTAAAGACCGCGGCACAGCGTAGATGGCGTCCTCGCTCACCGAGGCGACCGTCGGGATGATCATGACCCCCATGATGAGGCCGGCCGAGATCGCGTTGAAAGAGTCAATGTCGGAGAAGAGGTTGTTGCCGAGGAACGGGGTGATAAACGTCAGGGCGAAGTACCCGTAGACCACTGTCGGAACGCCGGCGAGGATCTCGAGCGCCGGCTTGAGGTACTGCCGCAGCCGTCTCGGTGCGTACTCACTGAGGTAGATCGCCGTGAGCAGCCCGATCGGGAGCGCCACGGCTATGGCGATAAAGGTCGCCATCAACGTCCCGTACACGAGCGGCAGGACGCCGAAGTCGCCCGTGTTGGGCGCCCAGCGCGTCGAGGTCAGGAACTCCACAATGGAGACGTCGAGAAAGAACCGGACCGTCTCCTCAAAGAGAACTACGACGATGCCGATGGTCGTGAAGATGGACAGGTACGCGCAGGCGGTGAGCAGGAACTTTATTACCCGTTCCTTGAACTCCCGGCCGCGGCTGTTGCGCTGCCAGTCTCCCTCCTTGGACCTCATCCTTCCCGCTTCGACCGCCACCGAAAACCCTCCAAAACCTCGTCGCCAGAAAAAAGGGAGCCGGCTCCTGTGCCGGCTCCCCCAATGCTACTAGTAGATGTATCCGGACACAAACGGTTACTGCGCCTGCTGGAGCGCCCCCTCCAGGTCGCCGCCCTTCGGTTCGCCCTCCTCGGTAAAGACCGTGCCGGTCGTGCGGTCCTCGTACTGCGCCCGCGACTCGTCGCTGAGGCTGCTAGGCAAGGTCACGTACCTGGCGGCCTCGACCAGCCGGTTGAGGTTCTGCTCGGAGAGGTAGAAGTCCACGAACGGCTGCACCGCGGCGTTGTTCTCCAGCGCCTGGACGCTCACGTAGATGAAGAGCGGGCGGGAGAGGCCGTAATCGCCGGACCGGATCGTCTCGGCGGAAGGCTCCACGCCGTCGAGAGCAAGCGCCTTGAGGTCCTGGCGGTTGTTCTCATAGTAGGAGTAGCCGAAGTAGCCCAAAGCGTTCTGATCGCCGGCCACACCCTGCACGAGCACGTTGTCGTCCTCGCTCATCTCGACGTCAGACTGGCGGCTGACCTCCTCCTCGTTCCCGACGATGGCCTCGTTGAAGAACTCGTAGGTGCCCGACTCGGTCCCGGGACCGTAGAGGCTGATCTCCTCGTCCGGCCACTCGGAGCGGACCTGGCTCCACTGTGTGATCTCACCCTCGGCGGCCGGCTCCCACATGGTCTTGAGCTCCTCGGTGGTCACGTCCGTCGCGAAGTCGTTCTCGCTGTTGACGACGACCGAGATGCCGTCGAAGGCCACCGGGATCTCGATGAACTCTACCCCGTTCTCCTCGCATACCGGGACCTCCTCGGCCACGTCTATCGGCCTTGAGGCGTCGGAGATCTGCGTGTCGCCCTGGCAGAACGCCTCGAAGCCGTCGCTGGTCCCCGCGCCACCGACCTGGATGCGCGCCTCGGGGTTCTCCTCTCGGAACAACTCCGCCGCGGCCTGCGATATCGGCTGCACCGTGCTCGAGCCCTCGATGGTGATCTCGCCGGAGACCGCCTCGCCACCGCCACCGCCTTGGTCACCGCCGCCACCGCCGCAGGCGGCGACCACGAGCGACAGGGCCAGCACCATGGCCGTCCCCACGACGAACCTCGCACGCATGATCCCGCTCAACCTAAATCCTCCCGATCTCATCCGACACAGAGAACCGCATGACTTCCAAGGCAGGATGATATGTGAAAGATCCCCCAATTTAGTTGCAGTTATGTAAACTCCAGGCTAAATCGAGGTTAAACGGGTTCTAGGCCCTAGGCATGAGGTTTCAGGCTTTAGGTGTCGGACAAGGAACTGCGCCGGCCGCGTTGCACGGAGGAACGCCACGAACCGAAACGGCCTCCTGAAGCCTGAAACCTAATATCATTCCCACTCTATCGTGCCGGGCGGCTTGCTGGTGATGTCGAGGGCGACGCGGTTGACGCCGGGGACCTCGTTGATGATGCGGTTGCTTATCTTCTCCAGCAGGTCGTATGGCAACCTCGCCCAGTCCGCGGTCATGGCGTCGTCTGAGGTTACGGCCCTTATCACCACGGGGTAGGCGTAGGTTCGCGCGTCGCCCATGACGCCGACGGAGTGGATCGCCGGCAACACGGCGAAGCTCTGCCAGAGGTCGCGGTAGAGGCCCGCCGAGCGGATCTCCTCCTGCAACACGGCGTCGGCGCGGCGCAGGATCTCCAGCCTCTCCGCCGTCACGTCGCCTATCACCCGGATCGCGAGCCCGGGCCCCGGGAACGGCTGGCGCCAGACCAGGCGCTCGGGCATGCCGAGCTCCGCCGCGACGACCCGCACCTCGTCCTTGAAGAGGTTCCGCAAGGGCTCCACGAGGTCGAGGTCCATGACCTCGGGCAGGCCGCCGACGTTGTGGTGGCTCTTTATCTTCGCCGCGTCACGGGTGCCGCTCTCTATGACGTCGCTGTACAGGGTGCCCTGGACGAGGAAGGTCGCGTCCTCTATCCCGCGGGCCTCCTCTTCGAAGGTGCGGATAAACTCCTCGCCGATGATCTTGCGCTTCGCCTCGGGGTCGGTCACCCCGGCGAGCTTGTCCAAAAACCGCCCCTTGGAGTCGACGTGGACGAGCGGGACCTCCGAATTTTCCCCGAACGCCTCGATGACTTGCTCGGCCTCGTTCTGGCGGAGCAACCCGTGGTCCACGAAGACGCACGTCAGGTTGTCCCCGATGGCCCGGTGGACGAGCATCGCCGCCGTGGACGAGTCCACCCCGCCAGAGAGGCCGCAGATCGCCTTCCTGTCGCCGACCTGCTCCCTTATACGCTCGACCGCGTCCGTGATGATGTTGACCGGCGTCCAGTCGGGCTTGCAGCCGCAGGTCTCGAAGAGGAAGTTCTTGAGGATCTCCATCCCGTACTCCGTGTGCCGGACCTCAGGGTGGAACTGGACGCCGAAGCGACCCCCGCGAAGCGTCGGCTCCTCGAAGGCGATGATCGGGACCGAGGGCGTCTCCGCCGTGACCCGGAAGCCCTCGGGGGGGGCGAGGACGGCGTCGCCGTGGCTGGTCCAGGCCTTCTGCTCGTCGGGCGTGCCGGCGAAGAGGCCCTCGTGGTCCTTGACGATCAGGTCGGAGCGGCCGTACTCCCTGATCTGGACGGCGCCCACCTCCCCGCCCAGAGAGAGCGCCATGTGTTGCATCCCGTAGCAGATGCCGAACATGGGCGCGTCGAGGTCAAAGAGCCCGTCGTCCACGCGCGGCGCGCCCTCACCGTAGACGGAGTTGGGGCCGCCGGAGAGGATGATCCCCTCCGGGTTCCTGGCCCTTATCTCCTCCACGGGGGTGTCGTAGGGGATCAGCTCGCTGAAGACGCGGCACTCGCGGACGCGCCGGGCGATGAGTTGGGAGTATTGGCCGCCGAAGTCGAGGACCAGGATCAAGGCTTACTTGCCCATCCCGACGCGCTGGGCGCCCTGCTCGGACTTACCCTCCGTGGCGAGCGAGGGCGCGAACATGACCTCGGCCTTCTGGAACTCCTTGATGTTCTGGTAGCCGGTGGTCGCCATGCTCATCTTCAAGGCGCCCATGAGGTTGAGGGTCCCGTCGTTCTCGTGGGCCGGCCCTACGAGTATCTCCTCTATGTTCCCGGAGACGTTGGTCTGGATGCGCGTGCCCCTGGGCAGCGTCGGGTGGAAGGTGGCCATGCCCCACGAGTAGCCGCGGCCCGGCGCCTCCTCGGCCTTGGCAAACGCGCTACCGAGCATGACGGCGTCGGCGCCGCAGGTTATGGCCTTGGCGATCTCGCCGCCCGTGCGCATCCCGCCGTCGGCTATGACGTTGACGTACTCGCCGGTCTCGAGGTAGTGGCGCATCCGTGCTGCGGCGGCGTCTGAGATGGCGGTCGCCTGGGGCACCCCGACCCCTATGACGCCACGGGTCGTGCAGATCCGGCCCGGCCCCACGCCCACGAGCACCCCGACCGCACCCGTCCGCATGAGGTGCAGGGCCGTCGAGTAGCTCGCGCACCCGCCGACCACGACGGGGACGTTCAGGGAGGGGACGAACTCCATCAGGTTCAGGGGCTCGACCGTGCGGGAGACGTGCTCGGCGGAGACGACGGTGCCCTGGATCACGAGCACGTCGAGCCCCGCCTCTATGGCGGCCCGGTGGTAGCGCTCGACCCTCTGGGGCGTGAGGGAGGCTGCGGCTATGACGCCCCGGTCCTTTATCTCCTGGACGCGGCGGAAGATGAGCTCCTCCTTGATGGGCTCGGCGTAGAGCTCCTGCATGACGCGGGTGGCCTTGTGCTCCGGCAGGCTGGCTATCTCCTCGAAGACGGGACCCGGGTCCTCGTACCTCGTCTGAAGCCCCTCGAGGTTGAGCACCGCCAACCCTCCCAGATCCCCGATCATGCCGGCCGTCGCAGGGTCCACGGCGGCGTCGAGCGCCGAAGCCAGGCACGGCAGGTCGAGGTGCAGGTCGCCTAAAGACCAAGAGATGTCGATGTCCTCCGGGTCGCGGGTCCTCCGGCTCGGTACGATGGCGATCTCGTCCAGCCCGTAGGCCCGGCGCGCGGTCTTTCCTCTACCGATCTCAATATCCATGGGGAACGGTGCTCCTTTCCGTTTTTCTAGGCAAGCAAGACGAGGCCCACGGGGAACTCCCCCCGTGGGCCTCGATAAACTTTTCCGCCAACCGCTGCAAATCCAGTTTATGCTACACCGCGACCAGAGCAGTGGTCAAGCGG
Organism: uncultured Rubrobacteraceae bacterium; assembly: GCA_902805975.1. Taxonomy (GTDB): domain Bacteria; phylum Actinomycetota; class Rubrobacteria; order Rubrobacterales; family Rubrobacteraceae; genus Rubrobacter_D. Next base: position 55,100 of record CADCUT010000010.1, read on the forward strand.
CGAGCGCCAGCGGTCGTTCGTCTCTGGTTCTTAAACTACGCCCAACAACCTGAGCACCACTATGATCAGGATGATGACCACCAGAATCGTGATGATCCCGCCTACTCCTCCCCGCATACCCTCACCTCCCCTTTCGGAAGAATCTTATCCCACTATGAACGGCAAACCGAGCACGATCAACAGGACAACGACCAGAACAACGACCATAATGCCGAGTTCTTTGCCTATCTCTCTTCCCCTTTCTCCCTCGCCCGGCCTCCGACTAGCGCCAATATATACCCTCTGTGACTCCGGCGAAACTGTAAGGGTTACGCCGGATAACGCACCCGGCGGCCCCTCTAACCTTCACGCGCTCAGGGGGCGAGCAGCGAGAACGGGTAGGCGGGCACGTTTCTCGCGACCCAGTACAGCATTACGACCGCCAGCAGAGCCCAGATGAAAGCCGGGGGGACGAAGAGGGCCTTCAGGGAACGTCCCCGGAGCGCTAGCGTGGCACGCGATACGAAGAAGTACCCGACGAAGGGCAACGACAGGACCAGCAGCGGGTTGAGCCCGAGCGCCGTCGCCAGATGGCCCCGGGTGATCTGGTGCAGGGCCCGTAGGCTTCCGCACCCCGGGCAGTAGCAACCCGTGAACGCCAGGAACGGGCAGGTGGGAAAGAGGGTCGAGGTGCCCGGGTTGACGAGGTAGAGGACGCCAAGCGCTCCCGCCACGACCACCACGGACGACGCGGCGAACAACCGCTCTCTCACCGAAGCCGCGCGCATCTATCAGGCGGCCCCGAGCAGCCCGCCTAGAAGAACCAGGACGAAGTACCCTACGATAAGCACGAGGCCGGTACCGAACGAGATCCAGGCCCACATCCTGGCACTCCGGGAGGACTGCAGGGCGCCCGGGTGATCCCCCGCCGCGACCTTGCCGTTGACCTGGGCGGCATAGACTATCGAGACGATACCGAACGGCAAGCAGCAGAAAAGCGTCGTCAGGATCGCCGGGACCAGATAGTTGGGCACATATTGAGAAGACTGAGGACCATAGGAGAACTGCACCCGGGGTTGCGGGGGTGGGGGGACGTCCACCCGGGGCGTCTCGATGCGCCGGAGTTCGTTACCACAGTTTGCACAATAGGCGGCGTTTTCCTCGTTTCGGGCACCGCAATTGGAACAGAACACCAGGCTCCTCCCCCATCAGGACACCGCTCGGGTAGATCTCTCTTGCGCGGCCCATTATGTGTTACGCCGCCCGAGCGGCGCAACTCGGCGGGGATGGCGGGTGGGGCAAGAAAAAGGCGGCGCCCCAGAGGGGACGCCGCCTGAAGAGTTCCCGTTGGGGGAACCTTACATCATGCCGCCCATGCCGCCGGCGGGCATGGCGGGCGCGTCATCCTCGGGCTCGGCGACGACCACGTTGGTGGTGACGATGAGCGAACCGATGGAGGCTGCGTTCTGCAGCGCGCTCCGGGTGACCATGGCGGGGTCGATGACGCCGGCCTGCACCAGGTCCTCGTACACGCCGGTCAGGGCGTTGTAGCCTATGCCGTTGCCCTGCGTGCGGACCTTGTCCACGACGATCGAGCCGTCGGCGCCGGCGTTGAAGGCGATCTGGCGTATCGGCTCCTCCAGCGCCCGGTGCACGATGCGCGCGCCGGTCCTCTCGTCGCCCTCGAGCGTCTCCACGAGGTCGCCCACCGGGGCCTGCGCCTTCAAGAGCGCCACGCCACCGCCGGGGACGATGCCCTCCTCGAGCGCCGCCCGGGTCGCCGACAGGGCGTCCTCGACGCGGTGCTTGCGCTCCTTGAGCTCCGTCTCGGTAGCCGCGCCCACCTTGATGACGGCGACGCCGCCGGCGAGCTTGGCGAGACGCTCCTGGAGCTTCTCGCGGTCAAAGTCCGAGTCGGTGGACTCTATCTCGGAGCGGATCTGGTTGATCCGGCCCTTGATGGCATCCACGTCGCCAGCACCGTCGACGATGACGGTGTTGTCCTTGGTGATGACCACGCGACGGGCGCTGCCGAGCTGGTTGAGCTGGGTGTTCTCGAGCTTGAGGCCGAGCTCCTCGGTGATGACCTCGCCGCCGGTGAGGATCGCGATGTCCTCGAGCATCCTCTTGCGCCGGTCGCCGAAGCCGG
>CADCUT010000011.1 GCA_902805975.1 uncultured Rubrobacteraceae bacterium
CCCCCTGTAGAGCGCCATCAAGACGGGCAGCTTGTTGATGCTGGCCGCCAGAAAGCGGCCGTCGGGATCCATCGAGACGGTCTCGCCGGAGGACGGGTCGGAGACGATTACCCCGTACCGGCCGGGATAGGCCTGCGCTATCCCCTCCAGCTCGGCGCGCAAGGCCTCCGTCTCGCCCCCGGAGATCCCGGCCGCAGAGCCCCGCGCCGTCTCGTTGGAAGCCTTTTCATTAGACCCCTTTATGTTGGAAGCCGTTTCGTTGGACGCCCCGTCGGGCGCCTCCTGCCGGGCCTCCGTGGCTGCCGGCGGGTCTAGGCGCGGTTCGACGACGGGGATCTGGGCGCGGGAGACGGGGGCCTCGTCCGTGAAGACCAGGAGGACCGGGAGCCCGGCCACCAGGACGACGAGTGGCAGGACGAGGAGGAGCCTGCGCTGGTAGACCCTCCGGCGGGCCTTCCTTAGTTCCCTGCGGCGTCGCTTGCGCTCGCGGCGGTTCGGCCCCGGCTCCGGAGGCGTCTCGGGTGTGGGCGCCGACGCGTAGATCTTCCTGTCCCCCTCTTGGCCGGCGCGGGACGCCGGTCTTCGGCCTTACTTGTTGATCGACCGGATAAAGGTAACGATAAAGATCGCCGAGATCAACATCAGGCCGCCGGCCGCTATCAGGCCCAAAGAGACGAAGAAGATGGTGCCGGCGCTGGCCGAGTCCCACGTCTTCGTGGCCCACACAAAGGCGAAAAGCGAGGCGAAGAAGGTGAGCAGGATCAGGATCATTCCGCCGGGCAGGTCCCTGATCTGGATGGCCGTCTTCTCGACCGCGTAGGCCATGCGCCCCCGGGTCGGATAACCCGTCTCCCGCACGCATTCGACGGCGTCCCGGAACTCGCGCTCGTCCGCGATACCTATGACCCTGGAGAGGTAGTACGCCTCGGCGGGCGGCTTGTCCATCCGGAGGAGCTCCAGGTAATTGCGCCTGTACAGCTCCACGGCGCCCGAGTGGGGCGAGGCGAGCTGCTTGAGGAAGGCGTGGGTGTCGAGGCGGGTGGCGAACCGGCGGGCCTCGTGCTGGGCGGTGCGGGCCTCGCGGCTGCCGCGGCGCCGGCCGGAGATCTCCGAGACCTCCAGAAAGAACATCTCGCGGGAGAACTCGATGGCGCTCTGGCGCTCGCGGCGCCGGGAGCTTATCTCCGTCCGTATGCCGCGCGAGCGGTACTCCTCGCGCCTGAGCAGGTAGACCTGCTCCTGGTAGAAGTCCCTCTCCTGTAAGGAGCCCGCCGAGTCCCGCAGCCCGTAGGCCTCTTCGAGCGTCTCCGGTATCCTGCGCTCTTCCATAAAGACGTGTTTACCCTATGCTCTCGATCTCACGCGCCGAAACCCCTTCCGGGCACCGAATGATAACACGGGCGCTCCCCCGCCACGACACCTAAGGCCCTTCCTCCAGCCCTCGCTTCTCCGCCTCATCCGCCCGCCAGAGGCCGTAGAAGATACCACCCCCGCGCACCCGCACCTCGAGGTGGCCCTTGGTGGCGAGATCCTTGAGCATATCGTCCGCCTCCTCGACGGTAAGCGAGGTCTCCATCGCGGCCTGGGTCGGCGAGACCTCATCGTGCTCCCGGAGCACCCCAAGCAACTCGCGTTCCTTGCTGTTTCCCCCGGGGATCTCCCCCCGCCCCTCGCCCTCCGATAGACCGGCGATGCCCCTCAGAAGCAGCCCGAAGGCCGGGAAGATCGCCCACCCGAAGAAGAATATGAGCCACCAGAAGTTGGTGAACAAGAACAACACGGAGACGGCGGCCACCACGACGGGTACCAGGACGGCGAGCGAGGTGACCACCTGCGCCCGCGGGTTCATGGCCTCGACGTCTACCCCGAGGCGGTCCCAGAGATCGTCCGCGCCGGGGCGTGCGACGCCCCGCTCCCTGGACTCTTCTGGCTCGTGATCCGGCCTCTTCTCCAACGGCGACCTCCAACCCCAATATAGCAGCGGCCCCGAAAGGGGCAACAGGATGGCGTCCGGCCACCGAGATGCTAACCTGCCTCGAACCGAACGGAGGATTCTTTGGACGTACAGAGTAGGATAGAACGGTCGAGGGAAGCCCTTCTGGAGGAGCTCAAGGAGTTCCTGCGGATGCCCTCGATCTCGGCCCGCGAAGGCGACGACGCCGGTTTCCGGTCGTGCGCGGAGTGGGTCGCGGACAAACTGCGGGACGCCGGCGCGGAGACCCGCATCATGGAGACGGAAGGCCACCCGGTCGTCTACGCCGAGATAGGGGGCGGAGACAGGACGCTCCTCTCCTACGGCCACTACGACGTGCAGCCGCCCGAGCCGCTGGACCTCTGGGAGTCCGACCCGTTCGAGCCCACGGTCCGGAGTGGCTCCCTCTACGCCCGCGGCGTCGCCGACGACAAGGGCGACGTCCTCGCCCGCATCCAGGCCCTGCGCCTATATATAGAGGAGCACGGCCCGCTCCCCTTCAAGCTCAAGTTCCTCATAGAGGGCGAGGAGGAGGTCGGCAGCCCGAACCTAGCACCCTTCGTCAGGGACAACGCGGGCCTCCTCGCGGCCGACGCCTGCCTGTGGGAGGGTTCCATGAAGGACGAGGCGGGCCGCCCCAGCATCGAGTGCGGCACCAAGGGGATGGCCTACGTCGAGCTTCGCGCCCGCGGCGCCTCCCACGACCTGCACAGCATGTACGGCGGCATCGCGCCGAACCCGGTGTGGCGGCTCGTGCAGGCGCTGAGGACCATAAAGGACGAGAGCGGCGAGATCACGCTCGACGGCCTAGAGGATCTAATAGAGCCCCCCTCGGAAGAGGAGCTCGAGGCGATACGCGAGATCCCCTTCGACGATGCCGCCCTGAGGAAGCTCTGGGGTGTGGAGGCCCTCGACCGCAACCTCTCCGGCGAGGCCGCCCTGCGCGAGTACCTCCTCCGCCCGACGGCGAACATAGCCGGCATCCAGGCTGGCTATACCGGACCCGGCTCGAAGACCATAGTCCCCTCGGAGGCGTTCGTGAAGATGGATTTCAGGCTCGTCGTGGGCCAGAGCCCGGGCCCGGTCCTGAAGCTCCTGCGCGAGCACCTCGACCGGCGCGGCTTCGGGGACGTCGAGGTGGTGGACCTGCACGGCGTCGAGGCGGCCAAGACGCCCGTCGATTCGCCCGTCGTGCGGACCGCGGTTGGGGCGTGGGAGGACCTCGGGCGCGACGACGCGGTCGTCTTCCCCACCATCGGCGGCAGCGGCCCTACCTCGCTCTTCGCGACGGAGCTCGGGATACCGACGATCATGACCGGCAACGTCGCCAACGCCGGCAGCCGCATCCACTCCCCCAACGAGTCCGTCCGCCTCGACGACTACTTCGAGGCCGTCGGCTACTTCGCCCGCTTCTTCGAGCGCTTCGGCCGGGAAGGGTCCCCGGCTTGACGGAGGGAAAGGGACTAGACCTTCCCGAGGCCGTGCGGCGGAGCCTCGCATCCGCGGTGCTCGAACGCGGGCCGCAGGCCAGGATGGTCTCGACGCAGGGGCGTGAATCTATGAGGCCGCCTAAGGGGCACGTGGTGGTGGCGGCCTCGCGGGGG
>CADCUT010000012.1 GCA_902805975.1 uncultured Rubrobacteraceae bacterium
AGACCGAGTCGCCGAGGAATTCGAGGCGTCCGTTCGATTCGTAAGGGTCCGCCACGCTGGGGTGGGTCAGTGAGCGCTGCCTCAGCGGTTCCGGCAGGATCGCTATGAGGTCCCTTATAGACATAACGCTCTCTATTCTACACTTGTGAAAGCTACCACGACGTTGTGGCCGCCGAACCCCATCGAGTTCGAGATCGCCGCCTTCAGATCGGGGGCCTCGGCGGCCTCCCCGACCACGTAGTCGAGCTCCTCGCAGTCGTCCGCCAGGTTGTCCAGGTTGATCGTCGGCGGCAGCACCTTCTGCTTGAGCGCCAGGGCGCACATTATGCCCTCGGTCGCGCCGACCGCGCCGAAGAGGTGGCCCGTCATGGACTTCGTCGCCGAGACGCGCGCGTGGGGCATGACACGCGAGATCGCCCTCGTCTCCGGCCCGTCGCCGGTCGGGGTCGCCGTCGCGTGGGCGTTGACGTGCCCCACGTCTTCGGCGGTGAGACCCGAGTCTTCGAGGGCCCGCAGCATCGCCCGCTCGACCCCGCGGCCCTGCTCGTCGGGCGCGGTGACGTGGTAGGCGTCCGTGGTCCGGCCGTAGCCAGAGACCGCGGCTATGGGCTCGGCGCCCCGGGCCGCCGCGTGCTCCTCGCTCTCGAGGACCACAGCACCAGCGCCCTCGCTCATCACGAAGCCGTCGCGTCCCTGGTCGAACGGGCGGCTGGCGCGCGCGGGGTCGCCGTCGTAGCGGCTCACGGCGCGTATCGCGGCGAACCCCGACATGCTCAGGGGCGTGATCGGGGCCTCAGAGGAGCCCGCTATGACCACGTCGGCGTCGCCGCGGCGGATCAGCTCCAGCCCCTCGGCTATCGCCTCGCCGCCCGTGGCGCACGCGAGTACGGGGCACTGGCTCGGCCCCGTAGCACCCAGAAGGATGGCGAGCTGGCCCGCGGCCATGTTCGGGACCATCATCGTGATCAAGAACGGGCTGACCCGGCCCGGACCGCGCTCCGCGAGGACCTTGTACTCGCGCTCCCACGTCGAGAGACCGCCGATGCCGGTGCCGAGCACGATCGCGACCCGCTCCGGCGTCTTCTGGATGACGTCTGCGACCCCGGCGCTCTCGGCCGCTTCCAAACCGGCCGCCACCCCGAGCTGGGCGAAGCGGTCCATCCGGCGGGCCTGCTTCTTCGTCATGAAGTCCGTCGGATCGAAGTCCGAGCACTCGCCGGCTATCCGGGAGGGAAACGGCGAGGGGTCGAACTGCGTGATGGGGCCGATGCCGCTCTTGCCGTGCAGCGCGGCGTCCCAGAAGTTCTCGACGCCGGTGCCGAGAGGCGTGACCGCCCCCGCGCCCGTTATGAGGGCGCGGCCCCTGCCGTTTGCCGGCGCCTCCGTCACGCCGCCCGGTGCTGGTCGACGTAGTCCACGGCCTCTTCGACCGTGGTGATCTTCTCTACCTCTTCGTCGGGGATCTCCATGCCGAACTGCTCCTCAAGCTCCATGATGAGCTCGACGAGGTCCAGCGAGTCGGCCTCGAGGTCCTCGCGGAAGGACGCGTCGGGCGTCACGTCGCCCTCGTCGACCCCCAGCCTATCGGCCGTAATCTCCTGTATCTTGGACAGAATCTCTTCGCGATCCAAAACCCATTCTCCCTTCTGGTTCTCTTAGTCAGCACGTACCCTTTCCAGGATAGCGCGTAGTGTAAACGTTTGGTCCGCTACTGCATAGTCATCCCGCCGTCCACCGCGACCGTCTGCCCCGTCACGTACCCGGCGCCCTCGCCGGCGAGGAAAGCGACCACCTCGGCCACCTCCCCGGCCTCCCCGAAACGCCCGATCGGCACCTGGGCGCGGATCTGGTCCTTGATGTTCTCCGGCAACCCGCCCGTCAACTCGGTCTCCACGTAGCCCGGCGCCACCACGTTCGCCGTGATGCCGCGCTGCGCCACCTCCCGCGCCACGCTTTTGGTAAACCCGATGATCCCGGCCTTCGAGGCCGCGTAGTTGGCCTGCCCGGCGTTCCCGACGAGCCCCACGACGGATGAGACGTTCAAGATCCTGCCCCACCTCGCCCGAACCATCGGCCGCATCGCCGCCCGCGTGCACAGGTACGTCCCCTTCAGGTTCGTCCGCAGTACCTCGTCAAACTCGTCTTCTTTCATCCGCATCATGAGGTTGTCGCGCGTGATCCCCGCGTTGTTGACCAGGATGTCCACGCGGCCGAAAGCCTCTGTCACACCGTCAAAGAGCGCCTTGACGTCGTCCGGCTCCGCCACGTCCCCCTTGAAGAGCTCGCACCGGACGCCTGATGCGCGTGCTTCCTCGGCGGCCTCCTCGGCCGCCGCGTCGTTGGAGCGGTAGGAGATGGCGACCTGCGCGCCCTCACTGGCGAGCCGCGCCGCGATGGCCCGTCCTATGCCGCGTCCGCCGCCCGTCACGATGGCGACCCTGCCCTCCCCGATCATTCGACGTCCCCCTTGGCGGCGAAGGCGAACATCAGCTCGGCCTCGCAGACGCGCTCGCCGTTCACGGTGGCCCTCGCCTTACCGCGGCCGACGGAGCCCTTGAGGCGCACGATCTCGACCTCCATCCGCAAGACGTCCCCCGGCAAGACCTGCCTGCGGAACCTGACGCCGTCGATACCGGCGAAGAGCGCGAGCTTGTCCTCGTGATCGCCGCCCGCCATCACCCCGACCGCCCCGACCTGCGCCATGGCCTCGATGATGAGGACGCCAGGCATGACGGGGTAGTCCGGGAAATGGCCCTGGAAAAACGGCTCGTTCTGGGTGACGTTCTTGATACCGACCGCCCGCACGCCCGGCTCGAGCTCCTCGATCCTGTCGATGAGCAAGAACGGGTACCGGTGCGGGATGAGATCCCTTATCGCGGCGGCTCCCAGCGGTGCCTTCACGAGAGCGCCTCCTTCGCCGCCACGCCCCGAACGTCTCTCCTCTTGAAGTCCCGCAGCATCCGCGTCAGCGTCCCGTCCTCCCCGGCTTCGTAGATCTCATCGACACCCATCTCGAAGAACCGCTCCATCACCGCAACCCACCGTACAGGCAGGAGCATCTGCTCGCGCAGCGCGGCCCGGATCGCCCGCGCCGTCCGGAGCTCCTCACCGCTTGCCGCCCCGACCATCGGGACCTCAGGCTCCGCGAACTCGACCCCGGCGAGCAGCTTCTCCATCCTCGCTGCGGCCCCCTCCATCAAGGGCGAGTGGAAGGCCCCCGCCACCCGCAACGGCACCTTCTTGCCCTTGATCCCCTCAAGGGCACCGTCCAGCGCCTCCTTCTCCCCGGAGACGACCGTCTGGCGCGGCGTGTTTAAGTTGGCCGCGACGACGATGCCCTCCGCCTCGCCTACGGCACGCCCCACGGCGTCCGGGTCGGCCCCGATCACGGCGACCATCCCACCCGGCACCTTCTCCGCGGCCTCGGTCATGAGCCGGTCCCGCTCCGCCACGAGCCTGACGCCGTCTTCTAAGCCCAGGCTGCCGGCCGCGTGCGCCGCCGCGTACTCGCCGAGCGAGTGCCCGGCGACCACGTCGGGCTCTATTCCGGCCTCCCGCAGCCGGTAGAACAGGTCCACAGAACCCGCAAAGACGGATAACTGGTAAGGAGGGTCGCCGTCGCCCACGCGCCGGCGCAGGGCCCCTGCGACCTCGCCTGAGACCTCGCCACCCGCGGTTCCCTGGCCGGGAAAGACGACCGCCCGCATCCGCGCCATGCCTCCCTAGATCCTGTACAAGTTCGCGGCCCACGTGAGGCCGAAACCGAAACCGACGGTGACGACGTACCGGCCGCGCTCCATCCCGTCGTAGATGTCCGGGAATGAAAGCGGGATGCTCGCCGCCGACGTGTTCCCGAACCTGTCCAGGTTGATCACGATCCGCTCCTCCGGGATGTCCATCTTCTTCGCCGCCGAGCGTATTATGCGTGCATTTGCCTGATGCGGGATGACGTACTGGACGTCGTCGGGGGTCAGGTCGTTGCGGGAGAGGAGCTTCTCGAACATCTCGGGCAGGATGCGGACGGCGAACTTGAAGACCTCGCGGCCGTTCTGGTAGAGCTTGTTCGGGTCGCCCGGCTGGCCGGCGCGGCCCAAGGGTGCGCCCCTGCCGTCGGCGCCGAGAATGTGGTCCACGAAGCCCGACTCGCCGTCGCCCGCGTCGAGGACGACCGCGCCCGCGCCGTCCCCGAAGAGGACCGCCGTCGAGCGGTCTGACTGGTCGACGATGGTGCTCATCGCGTCGGCGCCGATAAGGAGGACGCGGCCCGCCTGGCCGGATTGGATCATGGCGGTGGCCACGGAGGCCGCGTAGGAGAAGCCCGAGCAGGCCGCCGCGAGGTCCATCGCGCCGACGCCCACGGCCCCGACGCTCTCCCCCACGAGGCACGCCACGGAAGGCATGGACTCCGGCGCCGTCGACGTGCCGCAGACGACGAGGTCGATGGAGTCGCCGTCGATGCCGGCGTGTTCGATGGCATTGCGGGCGGCCTCGATCGCGAGCGTGGCACAGGTCTCGTCCTGGCCGACGAAGCGGCGCTCGAGGATGCCGGTGCGGGTCGAGATCCAGTCGTCCGTCGTGTCGAGGACGCTTTCGAGATCCTTGTTGGTCACCACCCGGCTCCCGAGCGCGCGCCCTACCCCGACGATCCGGCCCACCGGCCCGCCGTTCATACGGCCTCCCCGGGGTCCCCGGGGGCGCGGGCGGCTTCGAGCGCCCGTCCGAGCTCCTCTACAAGACCGTCTCCGGAGCGGGAGATGCCGACGAGGGCGTTCTCCACGCCGCGGGCCCGCGAGTTGCCGTGCCCGATCACGACCGGCCCCCGCACGCCGAGGAGGAATGATCCCCCGTAGTTCTCAGGGTCTACCTGGTCGCGGATGCCTACGAGCCGGGACTTGAGTGCGGCCCCGGCGACCTTGCCGACGAGGTCCCCGGTAACGGCCGAGCGGATCATGCCAAGCACCTCGCGCGCCACGCCCTCTGCGGTTTTGAGCATGACGTTACCCGTGAAGCCGTCGGTGATCAGCACGTCAGCCACGCCGGTGGCCACGTCCCTGCCCTCGACGTTGCCCACGAAACGCGCGCCGGAGCCGGAGATGAGACCGTGGGCCTCCTTGACGAGGTCCGTCCCCTTGCCCGGCTCTTCGCCGACGTTGACGAGGCCGACCCTCGCACGCTCCCCAAGCCCGAAGTATCTCTCCGCGAACACGCCGCCAAGGATAGCGAAATTGAGGAGGTCTTGCGGCTTACACATCGTCGTCGCCCCGGCGTCCAACAACAGAACCGGATTGCTGAGCGGCAGGACGGTCGCGATACCGGGCCGGCGCACGCCGTCCATCCGGCCGATCCGCATCAACGCCGCCGCCACCGTGGCCCCCGTATTGCCGGCCGAGAAAAAGGCGTCGGCCTCCCCGGCGCGGACCATCTTAGCGGCGACCGAGACCCCCGCGTCCGGACGCGCCCTCAAGGCCGCCGCCGGCTCTTCCTCCATCCCTATCGGGCCGCCGGACGGAAGGACGGAGACGTTGGAGGGCGCGTCGGGGCCGAGGTGGGGTCTAACCTCCGCCTCAGGCCCCACGAGCAGGATCTCGTCATTCGGAAGCCGGCTGGCGGCGGCCATGGCGCCCGCGACGATCTCCCCCGGGGCGTTGTCGCCGCCGAGGGCGTCTACGGCGAGGCGCAACGCTCCGTCCTGAGGACCCCGGTTACTCCGCCGCCTCTACGGCGACCGCCGTGCGGCCCTTGTAGTAGCCGCAGTTCGCGCAGACCCTGTGCGAGAGGTGGGGCTCACCGCAGTTGGGACAGGCCTGGATGCCCGGGCCCGCCAGCGCGTGGTGGGCGCGTCGCAGGTTCCTGCGCGCCTTGGACGTCTTCTTCTTCGGTACCGCCATGATGCTACCTCCGCTCTCTTGGAATATCGCTCCGCCGCCGGGGCGTCTATGCGCTCAGATCCGAAACCGGCTCGCGCGACGGGTCGCCGCGGGCCGGTCGAGAATATAACCTACTTTGCTATCTCCAACCACGTCCCTCAGCCCCCCTCGGGCCCCGATGCCTAGAAACCAGAGACGGTGATATCGTCGAGGCCGCGCCACCGCGGGTCGACCTCGTCGCCTTCGTCCGGGGGGCGCACGGGCTCCGTGCCCTCCTTGAAGACCTGCATCGGGACCTCGTTCGGCAGCGTCCGCCCGGCGTAGCGCTTCAGGTCGAGCGTCCAGTCCTCGACGGCGAGCTCCTCGTCGTCGGGCCCGGCTAGAAGCTCAGAGTCGCGGAAATCCAGTCGCAGCTCCACGGGCTCCAGCGTCCTGTCGCAGGTGGTGGCGACCACGGTGTTGACCCGCAGGTCAAGGTGCAAGCCCTCGGAGACCTTCGTCACCGCGACGTCCGCCTCGGCGTGGGTGATCTCGTGGTGACGGCCGTAGAGGTCGAAGGGTTCCGCCTCGAACTCGGCGTGGATCTCGTGCCGGTCGCCCACCTCTGAGCCGGGCTTTCTCAGGGGAATACGGTTGTTCATGACGCTAGTCTACCGCTTGTTACTGTTCCTGCACGCCCTGCAGTTTGGTGCGGCCCCGCTGGACGGCTTCGAGCAGTTTGCCGAGGTTGTCCTCAAGGTTGGCGAGCACCTCGTCGGCGTAGTCTTCGGCGCCGAGGCGTATCTCGCGCTCGCGCCGGCGGGCGTCCTCCATGATCTCGGCGCTCCGCTTCTCGGCGCGCTTGAGGACCTCTTCTTCCGAGGTGATCTTCTCGGCCTCGTCCTGGGCGCTGCGGATTATGCGGTCGGACTCGGAGCGGGCCTCGTCCAGCATGGCCTGGCGCTCCTTGACGATCCAACGCGCCTGTTTGAGCTCCTCGGGGATCGTCTGGCGCATCTGGTCGATGATGTCGAAGGCTGCGTCGCGGTCCACCATCGCCGTGTTGCCGAAGCCCGGGAAGCTCCGGGCGTCCTCGACCAGCTCTTCCAACCTGTCTATGAGTACCAGTACGTCCATCTTCGGCAACCTCGTCCTTTGCTTACGATCCCTGTATCTTACCGTCCGAACCGGAATAAATCTGCCTGACGCTCTCTAGTATGCCGTCGGGCACCAGCCCACGCACGTCGCCGCCGTGCCAGGAGATCTCCCTGACCGCGCTGGAGCTCAGGAAACTGTGCTCGGACGCGGCCATGATGAACACCGTCTCGATGTCGGATGACATGGTCCTGTTTAGCTGCGCCTGCTCGAACTCGGACTCGAAATCGGAGACGGCCCGCAAGCCCTTTACGATGGCCCCGGCGCCCTGCTCCCGGGCGAAATTGACGAGGAGCCCCTCCATCACCTCGACGGAGACGTTCTCGATGTCGGCGGTGACCTTCTCGATAAGCCCGGCCCGCTCGATGGCCGACAACCGCGGCGTCTTGCGCGTGTTCGCGCCCACCGCGACGACGACGTGGTCAAAGATCCTGGCCGCCCGGCGGATGATGTCGAGGTGCCCGCTGGTCACGGGGTCGAAGCTTCCGGGACAGACGGCCACCCGCATTGTCAACTCGGACCTCTCAAATACGGTAACGAACGTGCCCCCGTAGCGGCGCGTTGACCCCTTCCTGCCAAACACATCCTCCGGCGGCGTCCCGCCGCCCTCGACCACGACCCGGCCCCCAGGCGCGAGCAGCGCCCCGAGCCGGCCGAGGATGCCCCCTACCTCCGACCGGCCGATTCTATAAGGCGGGTCCGCGAAGATCAAATCGAAACGCCGCTCCAGCCCGGCCAGCCTCTCCACCACCCGCCCCACGTCCCCCGCGACGATCTCGGCCCGGTCCTCGAAGCCTGTCCTCCTCAGGTTATCCGAGATCGTGCCCCTCGCGGCCCGGTCCTTCTCCACAAAGACCGCGTGTGCGCAGCCGCGGCTGAGCGCCTCGATGCCGAGGGCGCCCGTACCCGCGTAGAGGTCGAGCACGTCTCCCCCGTCGAAGAACTGGCCCAAGGCGTTGAAGACGCTCTCGCGCACCCGGTCACCGGTCGGGCGAACGCCCTTGGGCACCGGGGCCAGTCGGACGCCGCCGGCGGTGCCTGCTATCACCCTCAAGGCGCTACTCCCGGAAGAGCCACTCGACGTTTGAGCCGAGGAGCTCCCGGATCTCACGCCGCAGCGGCCTGTGGTCCGGGCGCCCCAGGGTCGGGTCTTCGGCCACGAGCGCGAAGGCCTCGCGCCTGGCCTCGACGAGCACGTCGATGTCCCGCAGAAGCTTCGCCACCTTCAGGTCCGGCATCCCGCTCTGGCGGCTCCCGAAGAGGGTCCCCTCGCCCCTGATGGCAAGGTCCACCTCCGAGAGCTTGAAGCCGTCCTGATGCTCCTCCAGTGCCTCCAGGCGCTTGAGCGAGTCGTCGGTCTTTGGTTCTCCGACGAGAAAGCATTTGGGGGGATGGAGTCCCCGGCAGACCCGGCCGCGGAGCTGGTGGAGCTGGGAGAGCCCGAAGCGCTCGGCCCCCTCTATGACGATCGCGCTCGCGTTCGGCACGTCCACCCCGACCTCGACGACGACCGTCGCGACGAGGACGTCGGTCCTCCGCTCGCGGAAGTCCGCCATCGCCTCGCGCTTCTCCTGCGCCTTCATCCTGCCGTGCAGGAGGCCGACGCTTCTATCGGGGAAGATGCCGTGCTCCAGCTCCTCCCTCAGCTCCTCGGCCGCCCTCACGTCTTCGAGCGCCTCGGACTCCTCGACGAGAGGGCAGATCACATACGCCTGCCGCCCCCCTTCGAGCTCCCGCCTGACCTCCTCGTAGGCCTCGATGCGCTCCGCGGGGTCGACGATGCGCGTCTCGACGGGCTTCCTGCCTGGGGGCAGCTCGTCGATGATCGAGACCTCAAGGTCCCCGTAGAGCGTGAGGGAGAGCGTCCGCGGGATCGGGGTCGCGGTCATGACGAGGGTGTCGGGGGTCTTGCCCTTCTCCCTAAAGACGGTCCGCTGGCCGACCCCGAAGCGGTGCTGCTCGTCGACGACGACGAGCGAGAGGTCCCTGAACTCCACGCCCTTCTGGATGAGCGCGTGGGTGCCGACGACGACGTGCGCCTCCCCGGCCTCGACCCGCCGCAACGTCTCGCGCCGCTCGGCAGCACCCTGGGATCCGGTAAGCAGCACGACGTTGAGGGGAAGGTTGGCGAGGGCGGCGGACATCGAGAGGAAGTGCTGCTCGGCGAGGACCTCGGTCGGGGCCATGATGGCGCCCTGGCCGCCGGACTCGACCGCCGTCAGCAGCGCCGCGACGGCGACGACGGTCTTGCCGCTCCCGACGTCGCCCTGCAGGAGGCGGCGCATCGGTTTCTCAAGGCGCATGTCGGCGAGGACCTCCTCGACTACCCGCTCCTGCGCCCCGGTCAACCCGAAGGAGAGGCCCTTTATGAAAGGGTTCAGCAGCCGGCCGTCGCCCCGGTGCTTGGCACCGTGCTCGGTCTTGTCCAGCCGGGCCTTGCGGGCGGCGAGGCCAGTCTGGATCAGGAAGAGCTCGTGGAAGACGAGGCGGCGCATGGCGGCGCGCAGGCGCGGACGGTCCTCGGGGAAGTGGACCTCGTGGATGGCGTCGTGCAGGTTCGGCAGGTCGTGGCGGGCGAGGAGGTCGGCGGGCAGGGGGTCGAGGACGTGCCCGGCGGTGTCGAGGGCGCGGTGGATCAGGGCCCGCAGCCTCCGGGCCTGGATATCTTTATTCGCCGGGTAGATGGGGACGAACCGGCCGGCGTGCGGCCCCTCATCGGCCCTGCCCTCCTCGTCCACGACCTCGATGCTCTTTGCGACGAGCTGTATCCCGTAGCGGCTCTGGACCTCGCCGGAGACCACGACGCGGGTCTCCGGCTGCAAACCCCTCGCCATCCAGGAGCGGCCCCAGACCGTGACCGGCAGGTAGCCGGTGCCGTCGTAGAGCTGGGCCGTGAAGCCGGGGGCGCGCCCGCGCACCGGCTTGCCGAGGGGACGGGTGCTCACCACGCGCCCGACGACCGTCGCCTTCTCGCCGACGCGCAGGTCGCCGATCGTCTTGACGTTGGAGAGGTCCTCGTGGCGGGAGGGGTAGTGCGAGATCATGTCCGCCACGCTCGCGACACCGAGGTCCTTTAGCGCCGCCTCTATCCTGGGCCCCACCCCCGGCAACTCCCTCACGGGCCTCGCCCGAAGCTCGGTCAGCGGCGTCCTGCGCCCGGTGCTCGTCTCCGCCGCCGCCTCCCTAGAGGTGGGCCACGCCATAAGCCCCCAGACCCACGTGCGACCCGACCACGCCGCCTATCTCGGCCACCGGCCTTCCCTCGACGCCCAGCTTCTCTTCAAGCTCCGCGACCGGCTCCGGCGTCCCTATGTGGCCGAAGTAGAGCGGGCGCCCCGCCTCGGCGGCGGGCCTCACCTCTTCGAGGACGGCGTTCATCTGGCGCTTGCGTCCGCGGGTCCGCTTGTGGGGGACGACCTCGCCGCCAGCGAGCTTGAGGACGGGCCGCACGTCGAGGGCCGTCCCGACGAGGCGCTGGGCGCGCCCGATCCTGCCGCTCTTCGCCAGGTACTCCAGGGTCCCGACCGCGAAGTACAGGTTGCAACGCCCCGCCGCCGCCTCCGCCGCCCGACGGACATCCTTGAACTCCCCCCCCTCGTCAAGGACCTTCAATGCCTCTAGCAGGATGAGCCCTGAGCCCATCTCCGCGCTTCTGGTATCCACGATCTCGACCGGCCGCTCGACCATCTCCGCCGCCTGACGCGCGGAGTCATACGTACCGCTCAACCGGCGGGAGACCGCGAGGACGAGGACGTCGTCGTAGTCAGAGAGCGACTCATAGGCCTCCACGAAGGCACCTGCCGGCGGCTGGGACGTGGTCGGGAAGACGTCTGAGTCGCGCAGGCGCTCGTAGAACTCCTCGTTTGACATGTCCACCTTGTCCTTGAAGGTCTCGTCAGACCCGAAGTGGAACGTCAGCGGCACCACCCGGACGTCGGGCCTCTCAAGGACCTCGGGGGCGAGGCTCGTCGTGGAGTCGGTGACGATGGCGGTAGTCACTCGGCCACCATCTGCAAGGGGTAAAGGGGCTGCCCGCCGTCCCTGATCTCGACCTCGATGTCCTCGTCAAGAGCCCGTATAGCCTCCGCCAACTTTTCGAGATCGTCCCGGTCCAGGTCCTCGCCGCGCACGAGCGTCAGCAGGTCGGCGCCCTGATCCAGGATCTTCTCCGCGAGAGAGAGGGCCACCTCTTCGAGCGATGCGCCGGCGGCGACCATCTCGTCGTCGAGAAAACCTATAAACGAGCCTTCCGGCACGTCGCGCCCGTCCAGCTTCGCGTCCCTCACGGAGTGCGTGATCTCGGCTGAGTGGATCGAGCCCAGGATCTCCTCCATCTCCCCGGCGACTTCTTCAGGCTCCCCTTCCTCATCGAAGCCGACCATCACGGCGAGGCCGGCGGCGATGCTCCGGGTCGGGACGACGCGAACCTCGGCGTCGACCAGCTCCCCGACGCGCTCGGCGGTAGGCACGATGTTCTTGTTGTTCGGCAGGATCACGACGCTCGAAGCACCCGCTTCCTCAACGGCCCTGGCGAGGTCCGCGGCGCTCGGGTTCGCGCCCTGCCCGCCCTCGACCACCACGGCCCCCATCTCCTCGAAGAGCGAGCGGTTCCCGGCGCCCCGGCTCGCCGCCACGACGCCCACGTTTCCCGGGGCGCGCCCGCCACCGTCCCTGGCTTCCGACCGGGAGCGGACCTGGGCCTCCATGTCCTCGATCTTGACCCGCGCCAGCCGCCCGAAGCCGCCGGCGTAGGAGAGCATCGCGCCCGGGTCCTGGGTGTGGACGTGGACGTTCACCGTGTCCTCGTCCGCGATGACGAGCACGCTCTTCCCGTTTCCGTAGACGTGCTCCTCGAACTCTTCAGTCTCGCCGGAGAAGCCCGAGACGACGAACTGGGTGCAGTAGCCCCAGGCCTCCTCCTCGGCGTGGATCGCCGTGAGATCCGGCGCGTTGTCGTCCGCCTCGAAGGTGCTCTCGATCTCCTCGCCCGTCACGCAGGCGTAGAGGCCGTCAAGGATCACCGCTACCGCGAGGCCCCCCGCATCCACGACCCCGGCGTCGCGCAGGACGTCGAGCAGTTCCGGCGTCCTGCGCACGGACTCGTGGGCCTCGACCGCAGAGGCCCGGATCACGGCCGGAAGGTCCTCCTCGCCGCCCTCCACCGCCTCGACCGCGGCGCGGGCGGCGTCCTTGATGACGGTAAGCATGGTGCCCTCGACGGGCTCCCGCACGGAGGCGTAGGACCTCTCGCGGGCGCCGTCCATGGCGGCAGCGAAGGTGGCGGCGTCCAGCGCCCCGTGTTCGGCGAGGACGTCGCAGGCGCCCCGGATCATCTGCGAGAGGATCACGCCGGAGTTGCCCCTGGCGCCCATGAGCGCCGCCCGCGCCACCGCCCGGCTCGCCTCCTCCGGGCTCGAATACTCGGCGTCGGCCGCGTCTTTGAGGGTCGACTCCAGGGTGAGAAGCATGTTGGTGCCGGTGTCGCCGTCGGGGACGGGGTAGACGTTGAGGGCGTTGATCCTGGCGACCTGGGCCTTGAGCGCCGCGTGCGCCGCGGCTCCCATGGACGCCACCTTTACCGCCATTGCATCCACCCCGTCACCTCTGTCTCCACGCGACTCCTGACGTGCTCTTTCGGAAGGGCCCTGAGGCCCCCACGCGTCCCCGCCCGCCCGCGACTATCTGGTACAATCCCTGCCCGACGCCCGGAGATAGGCCCTTAGCGGCGCGCCGGGGTCCCCAAATTCGACCGGTATCCTAGCACAGGAGAAATTGAAGTGGCGAAGGTCTGTTATTCCTGCGGAAAGAAGCCAGAGTACGGCAACGCGCGTAGCCACTCCCTGCGCGCCACGCGCCGCCGCTGGAACCCGAACCTGCAGAAGGTCCGCATCCAGGAAGGCCGCACGACGAAGCGCGTGTGGACCTGCACCTCGTGCCTCAAAGGGTTCAAGGTGCAGAAGGCCGTCGCGAAGACGCCCGTTCCCCAGAACGTCTAACGCGCCCATGACGTAAGGGCGGCTGGCCAACCGCCCTTACCATACCGAACGGCATGTCGGGGACGTCCTCAGGGGCGTCCCTATCTGCTGCCGTCGGCCACGGCGTCGTCCGTGGTGGTCTGCTTGATGCGCGGCAGCAGGTCGGCCATCTCGATGGCCGAGACGGCGGCCTCGAAGCCCTTGTTACCCATCTTGGTGCCGGCGCGTTCGATGGCCTGCTCTATCGTCTCTGTGGTGATGACGCCGAAGATCGCCGGGACGCCCGTCTCCAGGGCCACGGAGGAGATGCCGTTTGCGGCGCCGCCGGCGACGTAGTCGAAGTGGGCTGTGGAGCCCCGGATCACGGCCCCCAAGCAGATGACGGCGTCGTAGCGGCCCGTCCTCGCCATCTCCCTGGCAGCCACCGGTATCTCGTAGGAGCCTGGCACCCAGACGACGTCCACGGAGCCCGGGTCACCGCCGTGGCGCCGGACGGCGTCGAGGGCGCCTTCAAGAAGCGCCTTGACGATAAAGTCGTTGAAGCGGGAGGCGACGATCCCGAAGGACCGGCCGCCAGCCGAGAGCGTCCCCTCTATGTGGTTCGCACCGTCCTCTCTGGGCAAGACCCTATCCCCCTAGATCTTGTCGAAGACGTGGTTGAGCTTCTCGCGCTTGGTCTTGAGGTAGCGGTCGTTGTGGCCGTTGGGCGTCATCTCCAGCGGCACGCGCTCCGTGATCTCAAGCCCGAAGCCCCTGAGGCCCACGACCTTGGTCAGGTTGTTCGTGAGCAGCCGGATGCGCTTGAGGTCGAGGTCCTTGAGGATCTGGGCTCCGACGCCGTAGTCCCTGAGGTCCGGGGCGAGGCCGAGCTTCTGGTTTGCCTCGACGGTGTCCATGCCCTCGTCCTGGAGGTGGTAGGCCTTCATCTTGTTGAGAAGCCCGATCCCGCGGCCCTCCTGCTGCATGTAGACGATCACGCCCTCGCCCTCGTGGGCCACGAGCTCCATCGCCGCCTCGAGCTGCTCGCCGCAGTCGCAGCGCAAGGAGTGGAGCGCGTCTCCTGTAAGGCAGGCGGAGTGGACCCGCACCAGCACGTCCTCCTTGCCCTCGGGCTCGCCCATGATGAGGGCCAGGTGGGTGAGGTCGTCCACCTCGCTCTCGTAGGCCCTCAGGCGGAACTCGCCGTAGGGCGTTGGCAACTTCGTCTCCACGGCGCACTTGACCTGCGTCTCGTAGGCGTGGCGGTACTCGATGATCTGGGCGGTCGTCACGAGCTTGATGTCGTGCTCGGCCGAGAACTTCTCGAGGTCCGGCACCCGGGCCATCGTTCCGTCCTCTTTCATGATCTCGCAGATCACGCCGGCCGGCTTGAGCCCCGCCAGCCGCGAGAGGTCAACTGCCGCCTCGGTCTGCCCGGCCCGCTGCAGGACGCCGCCGGCCTTGGCCCGCAAGGGGAAGACGTGTCCCGGCATGACGAGGTCCTCGGGACCCGTCGCGTCGTCGACGGCCACGCGGCAGGTGTGGGCCCTGTCGGCGGCCGAGATGCCGGTCGTGATGCCCTCCCTGGCCTCGATGGAGACGGTGAAGCCCGTGCCCATGCGGGAGGAGTTGTGGACGGTCATCTGCGGGATATCCAGCTTGTCCACGAGCTCCTCGGCCATGGGCAGGCAGATAAGCCCCCGTCCGTGGGTCGCCATGAAGTTGATGTCCTCGGCGGTTACGAGCTCGGCGGCCATCGTAAGGTCGCCCTCGTTCTCCCGGTCCTCGTCGTCGCAGACGATGACCATCTTGCCGGCCTTGATGTCTTCGAGTATCTCTTCCATCGGGCTAAACGGCATCTCTCGTTCTCCTCTCGGGGTGCGTAATTTCCCTGTCCTTCCACGGCTGCATAAGCCGCTCGACGTACTTTCCTACTACATCGGCCTCCAGGTTGACGTGGGACCCGACCCCGAGCTCCCCGAGGTTGGTGTGCGAGCGGGTGTGCGGGAGGATCGAGACGGTGAAGCGGTCCTCTTCGACGGAGACGACGGTGAGGCTTATGCCGTCGATGCACACGCTGCCCTTCTCGACCGCGTAGCGCAAAACCGAGCCGGGGGCGGCGAACGTCCAGATCTCCGCGTCGTCCTCCGCTCTCACGTCGAGCACCTCGCCGACGCCGTCCACGTGCCCCTGCACGATGTGACCCCCGAGCCTCCCGCCGGCCTCCATCGCCCGCTCCAGGTTTACCGGGCTGCCCTCGGAGAGATCCCCGAGCGCCGTCCGCCGGAGCGTCTCGGGCATCGTGTAGAAGACGAGGCCGCCGTCCCCGATCTCGTCCACCGTCAGGCACGCCCCGTTGACAAGTATCGAGTCGCCCACGCGGGTCCCCCCGAGCACGACCTCAGCCGAGAGGCCAAGATGCGCGTCGGAGGCGTCCTCGGCGGCCTGAAGCGACCTCACCCTTCCGACCTCCTCAACTAGCCCGGTGAACACGGCCCTCCTCCCCTGGCGCCGGGTAGAGCGTCACGGCGACGTCCTCCCCGACCTTCTCGACATCTAAGACCCGGAATTGCAGGGCCTCGGCCATCCGGGTCGCCCGCAACGCCCCGATCATGGGCACCCCTTCTGAGCCTATGAGCCTGGGCGCGTAGAACAGCGTCAGCTTGTCCGCGAGGCCCCGCTCCACGAACCCGGTGGCGGTCTCCCCGCCCCCCTCGACGAGGACGCCCCGTATACCACGCCTCCCCAACTCCTCCAGGACGAAACGCAGGTCCATCCTGTCCCCCGCCATCGGTGCGGCCACGACCTCGATCCCGAGATCGCGTAGAGCCTCAGCCCTTCCGCCCGGGACCTCCTCGCCGACGAATACTATGAGCGGCGCCTTCTTGGCCGTGCGGACGAGCTCGCTCTCCGGGCCCGTCGTGAGGCGCGGGTCGAGCACGACGCGGGTGACGGCCGGCGGCTCCACGGGGAGGCCGCGGGCGGTGAGCGTGGGATCGTCGGCCCGCACGGTGCCGGCCCCGACGAGCACGGCGCCGGCCTCGGCGCGGAGCTCGTGGGCGCGAAGCCGCGCGGCCTCCCCGGTCACCCACTTGCTGTCGCCGCCGGACGCGGCGATCCTGCCATCCAGCGTCGTCGCCAGCTTGACGTGGACGAACGGACGACCGGTGCGCATCCGGTGGAAGAACTGCTCGTTCTGCCGCCCGCACGCGGGGTCATCGACGACCTCGACGGAGATCCCGGCCCCCCGCAGCATCTTCAGGCTGCGACCGCCCATGCGCGGGTCGGGGTCGAGCGCGCCCACCACTACGCGCGAGATGCCGGCACGCATGATGGCCTCGACGCACGGGGGCGTCCGCCCATGATGGTTGCAAGGTTCGAGCGTGACAAAGAGCGTGGCCCCCGCGGCGGCCTCACCGGCCGCGTCGAGCGCCCGCACCTCCGCGTGGGCCTCCCCGGCCCTGGCGTGCCAGCCCTCGCCGACGACCTCGCCATCACGCACGACCACGGCCCCCACGAGGGGATTGGGCGCCACCGTAAAACGACCGCGCTCGGCGAGCCGCCGGGCGAGATCCATAAACGAACCTCGAGCCAAGTTGACCTTTCTCCCATCCGGACTCTAACCGTCGGCGCCGGACTACGGCTCGCGACGCGTTCGCGCAGCTAACCTTCACCGGCTCAACCCCGGGCTCTACCCCGGGGCTCGCGGGCTTCCCGTCGGGAACGCTCCCTCCGGGCTCACCGCCGGTGCGGGAATTCCACCCGCCCCCGAAAAGTTACGAGAGAACCTATACCACACGAAATGACACGCTGCCATTAAGCCGCTTGCCATCACGCCGCTGCGCGGCCTTCAGCTCTCTGGTCATTCGGGTGACGGTCGAGCCTGTTCATCCCACGCTCGCGGGTGGAGATAGGGTTCCCTCTTTTGGTGACTCGAGCGCGGGCGGGTTTGAAACTCGCCCCTACGGGCCTTTAGGTGGCCGCATGGGTGAGCATGTCAGGTCTTCGCCGCGCGGCGGTACCGTAAGACGCTCCGGGCGGCGCCCCCACCAAAAAGCCGAAAACCGTCGGAGACGGCGTGCTGGCAGGCGGAGGCGTCAGGCTGAGCGTGCGCCGCGTGCCGCGGCGATGATCTTTCTCATCTCCGCCTCGGCGTCGCCCCTGTACACGGCGGAGCCGGCGACGAAGACCTGGGCGCCGGCCTCCACCATCACGGGCGCGGTCTCGGCGGTGATGCCGCCGTCTACCTGGATGGGGAGGTCGGTCATCTCCTTGAGGCGGCGCACCTTGGCGGCCATCTCCGGGATAAAGGACTGGCCCCCGAAGCCGGGGTTCACGGTCATGACGAGCACGTAGTCAAGGTAGGGAAGCGCCCACTCTATGAACTCGGGAGGGGTGGTCGGGTTGAGGGCCACGCCGGCCTCACAGCCGCCGGC
The DNA here is from genome assembly GCA_902805975.1 of uncultured Rubrobacteraceae bacterium. Taxonomy (GTDB): domain Bacteria; phylum Actinomycetota; class Rubrobacteria; order Rubrobacterales; family Rubrobacteraceae; genus Rubrobacter_D. Next base: position 17,392 of record CADCUT010000012.1, read on the forward strand.
CCGGATCATGGTCAGCGTCCGGTGGAGGTGGGTGACGGCCTCCGGCTGGACCGAGATGCTGACGACGCCCGCCTCGATGAACGACGGGATCAGATTGTCCGGGCTGTCAACCATCAGGTGGGCGTCTACCGGCAGGTCGATGGCCTCGACCAGGGACGCGGCGACCACGGGCCCGACGGTCAGGTTGGGGACGAACTGGTTGTCCATCGCGTCGAAGTGGACGAGTTCGGCCCCGCCGCGCTGCGCCCGGCGGACCTCCTCCGCCAGGTTGGCGAAGTCCGCCGCCAGGATCGAGGGCGCGCCCACGATCCTCCCCCCAAGCTCTCCCCAGAAACCCAAACCGAGCACCCTCCTGAATCGAAGACTCCGGGCGAACATTCTACAGAAAAGCCCCGGCCCGGAGACCAGAAGCGTCTCTCACGCCCGCTGCCGAGCGATGGGAACGCCGGGGGGACCGAGGGTCAGAAAACAACACCGGGCGGAGTTCGTCGCCGCGGGACGGGACGGCAGAGGCAACTTCCGCGCCGGGACAGCGGCCTGCGCCTTGTGTGATGGTTCGTGTTCCCCTCCGGGGGACCACCACAGGTAGGTTCTCGACGCGCGCACAATCGAGCGCGTATCCGAGGTC
>CADCUT010000013.1 GCA_902805975.1 uncultured Rubrobacteraceae bacterium
CGGGTGTAGCGGAACGAACCGACGACCGCATTCGGCCGCCGAACACCACGGTTGTCGCTGTCCTACCAGACTTCCTGGGAGAGTGGGGAGCTGAACTGGCCCTTGGATTTGCCGGACTCTGTGGCGAAGTGGCGCATCAGGTACTCGTAGGCGTCGCCTAGCAGGTCGTCGCCTTCTGCACGGTTGGCGGAGAGGTCTATCCCGGCGAAGATGCCGACGAGGTTCGAGAGGCGGTTCTGCTTCTCGCGCCCGCTGCCGAGCTTGTCGTGGGAGTCAAAGTCCGCGATGTCTATGACGCCCACGAGGTCGTTGGCCCCGGCCAGCTCGCACAGGACCTTGTTCATCTTCTCCCCGGTGTCCTTGTCGCCGCGGAGCTTCACGATGTCGTCGAAGCTACCGTTCTCGGGGATTTTGACGAGAGCGTTGGCTTTTCCGGCGTACTTGTCCGATACGTACTTCAGGAACAGCAGCGTCAGCACGTAGTCCTTGTACTGGCTCGCGTCCATCCTGCCGCGCAGCTCGTTGCAACTGCTCCAGAGTGATCTGTGGAGTTCAGACTTTTTTACGGCCATCTAACTCCAATCGTTTCGCGATTTCGCACGAGAAGCGCACCTCGAACAGACATTACACCAGGGGGGACCGTGTTGACCGGCCACACCTCGAAGCCCATCCTCTGCAGCGGGAAGACCGCAGCGCTGTTGCCGACGTGCCCGTAGGCCACGGACGACTGTATCGAAAGGATGTTCAAGCCGGTAGTCCCCTCGTGGGTCCCGCGGGCGTTGGCGCGCCAATCCTACCAGTCTCCGACGCTACTTCCGCTCCACGCCCCGAGCGTCGGCACCACCTCAAAGACTCCTCGCATGGCGGGGTTCCTTCGGCGCGGGGAAGGCCTTCGCAGGCTCCAAGGACCTCGAAGCGGATCCTCGCGCACGGCGACCCTCTGATCCCCGATTCGTTCCGCCACGCCCAAGGGGAGGGGCTGCGGCGGAATGGTATCTTACGGTCAGCCGGCCCTGAGCGCGGGAGGCCTGTTCTCGTAGACGCCCGATGGCCCGCGACGCGTCCTCGCGGCGACGCCCTCCTCGGCGCCCGCACTCTCCCGCCGCAGCCTCTCGAGCGCCTCGGCCAGCGCCCTGCCGCGGGTGCCCCGCGCCTCCCCCCGCGCGACAATCTCTCCGATGGCGAAGTACGCCTCCTGCTCGCGGGCGCACGGCCCGCAAAAGGCCACGCCCCGGATCTCCGCGACCGCCGGGTGGGGGCAGGGGCTCTCCGTCTTGCTTCGCACCTGGCAAGGTGCCGGTGCAGGCGATGCGTTCATGGAAGCCCCTTTCCCACGGAACGGCGGCACGTCGGCCCTCGTTCGAAGGCCCCTAGATGGCCTGCTTGAGGGCGTTGCCCGCGCTGAAGGAGGGGACCTTAGACGCCGCGATCTTCATCTTCTCCCCGGTCTGGGGGTTGCGGCCCTCCCTGGCCTTGCGCTCCTTGACGGAGAACTTGCCGAAGCCCGTTATCTGGACCTCGTCTCCGCCCTTGAGCGCCTCGGTCACGACCCGCTCGAAGGCCCCGAAGTGCTCTTGGGCTTCGCCCGCGGTCACGCCCGCCTCCTCGGCGATCCTCTCGATGAGCTCCGTCTTGTTCATGGTCACTCCTCTCTGCCGCCGCCTCGCATGTAGTTCGCGGCTAGCTTATCCGTGTTCCTTACCCCCTGTTTGTACGGGAGGGGTCGCCACTTCCCATCCCCACATCGTCGGCGGGTTTGGCGGAACGGACCCCGTTGGGGCGCGTTGCGGAGCTCACACCACATCTGGCACAAGCGGTTCGGGGGCGGGGACCCTGAGCGGCGAAAGCCGGGGCCTGGTCCCCTCGATCCGACGCCTGGGGAACCGTCCGAAAGGCGGCCCGGGCGATCCTCGCCCGTACTCTCTGCCGAAATACGGCATCGGGGACCGGGCGCGTCAGGCGCCGGCCTCGAGCTGTATCTCGGAGCCGAGCGGGGGACGCCCGAAAAGCTCCCAGGCGTTGCCCCCGCGCAGGAAGAGCTCCATCCACACCGTCTCTCCGCCCGACGCATTTCTCCAGCCGCTGCTCCCGGGGGCGAAGGCCAGTTCCCCGTCCTCCACCCCGAAGCTCCCATCGCTCGCCTTGGCCGTGAGCTCCCGAGCGCCGATGCGGACCCGCACGGCCGCCCCGGGCTCGATGCCGTGCGCTCCGCTCCCGATGGTGGTCTTCAGGTTGCCGTAGCCGTCAACGTAGGCGAGCCGGTTCTCGGGGATGTCTGGGACGGCGGCGGGGTCCATCTCCCCGCCCAAAGCGCCCGGTCGGCCAAGGGCGATGTCGGCTGCGGCTTCGGGGAAGAGGTCGCGGGAGCGGAACTGGGAGCCTTCGGCGGGGACGGGGGCCCACCTGAGCTCCTCGGCCGCGTCGCGCACGAAGGAGAAGGCGTGGCCGGCGTTCACGCCTACCACGCGCACCCCGTTCGGCAGCAGCGCGTAGGCCAGGCGCTCCCCCTCGTTGCCCTCGCGGGCCTCGCCCTCGTCCTCGCGGGGGGCGACGTTGTGGTAGACGACGGTGCCGGGCGGGGCGGGGTTCAGGCCGAGCTGCGCGACGCAGAAGCCGGCGGCGAGCGTGGCGAACGGCGACACGGGCACCGCCACGATCTCGGCGTCCGGGAGGTGGAGCTTTACGCGCCCGACGACCTCGGCAAAGGCCAGGTCCCCGTGGCCGTAATCCGCGACTATGTGGACCAGCATCCCCGCCCCCCGACGTTGCCCGCGACCCTTCTCCGGTCGGAACTCTACCCCGGGGGCCCGAAGTGCGCCACCACTGATCGCCTACCGGGTCGAACCGGCTGGGTAAGGGAACGGACAGGCGAAAGGCCAGGAGCGCCCGCAATTCCGCAGCCCCGCCCCGGAATTACGGCAACAAGCCGGCGAACGCCGACGTACGCGTCCCCGGGGTCGAGGAGGGGCAAGCCCCGGGGCAGGACGCGCGCCTGCGGGTGTCCACGTACCCCGAAGATACTTCCGGCGCGGTTCTCCATACCCTCGGCATCCGGGCAAGCAGAGGAACTCCAGGACGGTCTGGGTTGCGCTACCAAGCAGGCGGGAGGGCCCGTCGGCGCAGATCGTCGTTTCCCGCCGGGCCCCGAAGGGCGCTCGAGGATCCACCGCCCAGAACGAGAACCCCCGGGCGGCGGCCCGGTGTTCCCGTCCCGTGGGGTTCGCGAACACGGTCAACGGGTAAGGGTTCGCGGCCGTTGGGACCCCGCCAGGAGGAGAGAGGGCTTGGAAGAGGACGCCAGGGAGATCGCCGAGAGGGTAAGGAAGACCGGCGCCACCGAGCAGGAGGCCCGAATCCTGCGCCACCTCGACGAGGCCGGCAGGCTGCTCTACGAACTGCCCGATATGACGCGCACGGACCGCGAGACCTGCGCCTCGCACCTCTCCGCGCTCGTGCGGATGCTGGCCTCGCGCGTGGCCGAGCGGGAGCACCCGGAGG
>CADCUT010000014.1 GCA_902805975.1 uncultured Rubrobacteraceae bacterium
GAGCTAGAGTCCGCCAGGTTCCTCGAGCGCCTGACGCGGGAGCGCCACGAGAAGGAGGGATCGGCCGAAACGGAGTCCGTCCTCGAGGCCCGCAGGACGCGCACCGGGCGCCTCGAGCAGGAGAGGGGTGGCCTCGCGGCGGAGCTCGGGCGCCAGGCCGTGGCCGAGGCGGGCTGGTCCCCCGACGCCGCCGGGGGCTCCGGGGCCGACGGCGGGCCGGTGCCGTCTCCCGGGTGCGGTATGGCCGGGAGCCTTCGCGTAGGCCTCCACCCGCTGCTGCCAGAGCGCGGCTGGATCATCCACGACCGCTCGGAGGGGACGGTCGCCTGGGTGCGCGAGGTGCCCTCCCCGGCGGGGGCCGCGGAGATCCTGGCCGAGCACGGGGTGGCGTGGGGGGCGGAGCTCGTAGCCCACGCCCTCGAGCCCGTGCCCGAGGGTGCCGAGCGGCGTGCCCCGTAGGGTGCCGAGCAAGGGAATGGGCGAGCGAACGCGCGCACGGGAAAGCGCAAGCGAAGAGAGGAGGGCGACGTGATGGAACGGGAGAGGCCCGGAGCCTCCGCCGACCAGTCGGGGAAGACGATGCCGCCGCCGGAGGCGTGGGTCGGCCAAGAGGTGGTGCTCAAGACAACCGAGGCCCTCTCCACCGACCTAGGGGCCTCGAACCCCGTCCGACTGGAGGACGTCAACGACCGGGGCGTCGTCGTGTTGGTGGCGCGACATCCCGATCGGGGCCACCCCCACCGCTACTTCTACCCGTGGGGGGTGGTGGGCTGGATACGCCCGGCCGAAGAGGACGAGCGAGCCTCATAACTGTGTACCCCGCGGGGGCACAACCTCCCGAGTAGTAGAACATCCGTGGGCTCGGCGGCCCGTATCACCCCCTCCCGGGGCCGCCGGGCGTCTAGCCCGCGCGGCCCGGCTGTCGTGCGCCTTTCAGGCCATTCTGGCCCTCCTGCACCTTTGGGCCCATGAAGCGCCGCCGCCGAGGCGGTAGGGTCGGGGCCACGATGCTCACCCCATGCGCAGGATGCGGGCACAGGCTCTGGTCCGAGATCAGGAACGCGGGCGCGTTCCGCTTCCTGGCTCACTTCGACGACGACGAGGGAAGCGCCACCTACGCCGAGCACTCCCCCTCCTGCCCTTCGTGCGGCCTCAAGCTGGACAAGGGCATGACCGGCGCGGAGGCGGCCGAGGAACACCCCCGCCGGGGCGGGTAGCCCTACCCTTCTCCCACCCGCCCGAGTGCGCGGAAGGGGCGTCCCCCGAACCTTGGGCCGAGGGAGTTCTCGAAAGTCTGCATGGCGAGGGGTGAAGGGGCCTGGCCTTCCCGGGCCTAGCCCGCCTCGTCCTCTCCGTTAGCCCCTCCGGCGGTGATCTCCTCGGCGGTGAACCAGTCCCTTAGCAGCGCCTCCCTGGCCGCCTCGCTCCTGGAGTTGACGCCCATCTTCTCGTAGACGTTGGCCAGGTGGCGCTTGACGGTCGCCTCCGAGAGGTGCAGCGAGGAGGCTATGCGGCCGTTGGAGAGGCCGCGGGCCGCGAGCAGCAGCACCTCCAGCTCCCTGGCCGAGGGGAGGGGGAGGTCCCCCTCCCCTCGGTCCCCCCGCACCATGCGCTGCCCCCCCACCATGGTGTCGCCCCCCTCCGGGCCCAGCACCGCCGCGCGGACGGCCGCGACGAGGTTCTCGGCCGGGGAGGTCTTCGGGACGTAGGCGCTCGCCCCCGCCCCCGCGAGCTTCCCGACGTGGCGCGGGCTCTGGACAGCGGAGCAGATCACCACCCTCGGCGGGTCGGGCAAGGAGCGCACGGCCCCGAGCGCCTCCCTGGTCCCCTCCGCGGTCGCCCGCACCTCCATGACCACCGCGTCGGGGGCGAGCTCGCGGGCCAGCCTCGGTACCTCCGCGCCGTTTGGCACCCCGGCGACGACCTCCATGCCCCCGTGGGAGGCCAGTATCCAGGCGAGGCCCTGGCGGAACATCGCGTGATCGTCGGCCAAGAGCACCCTGATCGGCCTGCCCCTGCCGGCTTCCTCTGCCATAAACCCCCGTCGCGTCGCGTGCCTACGAGGCCAGTCTACCGCCTGCACCTTTCGGGCCACAAGAAAAACCCCGCGCCTGGGGTGCCGCGGGACACACCCCCGACGGCCGCCATCCGCGTGTTCGAGGCCTATTCATCGGAGTGCGTGGAAGAGTAGTTCTGCCAACTTCGCCTTGAGGGGCTTCTCCGAAGTTGCCGGGGGTCGTTTATCAGTTCTGGTGCTCGTGTTCCCCGCCCTCCCTGATGACGACGGGGACGCGCTGGACGGCGTTGATGCCGTAGGTGCCGTGGTTCCAGACCTCCCCGGCGTCCGGGGGCTGGGCGTTGCCGGCCGCGTCGGTGGCCCGGCAGGAGAGCTCGTACTCGCCGGATGCGTGGGCCTCCCACTCGTGGGACCATCCGAACCAGCCGAACCGCCCGACCCGACCACCCAGCTCGGTCTCCTCCCAGCTCCTGCCGCCGTCCGCGCTGAACTCCACCCTTTCCACCGCCCCGAAGCCCGACCAGGCGCGGCCCTCTATCCGGACCTTCTGTCCGGACTCGACGTAGCGCGTCCGGCCGAGCTGGGAGGGGATGCCGGGCGGCGCCATCATGGCCTGGGGCCTCTGGCGGGTGACGGGCTCACCCTTCTCGTCGGCGGAGCGCTTGTAGCGGTACTGGTTTCCCTGCTGGAAGCCGTCGAAGGGCTCGCCGATAACCTCCAAGCGCTTGAGCCACTTCACGGATGCCATCCCGTACCAGCCGGGCACCACGAGCCTCAGGGGGGCGCCGTGCTGGGGCGGGAGGGGCACCCCGTTGACCTCGTAAGCGAGCACCACCCCCTCGCGCTGGGCTTCCCCGAGCGAGAGGCTGCGCTCGAAGTCCTGCTCGACGCCCTGCTCGACGCCCCGGTCGTACCCGGTAAACAGGACCTCGACTGCATCCTCCAGCAGCCCGGCCTCCTCCAGGATCGGCCACAGCGGCGTGCCGGTCCACTCGGCGCACCCGATCGCCCCGCCGAACCACGGGACGAAAACGGTGCGGGGCGAGGCGTGCGAGCGGCCGGTGCCGGCGCACTCCATCATCACCGCCTCTGTGACCTTCGGGCGGGCCCTGATGTTCTCGAGGCTCAGCCTGAGCGGCTCCTGCACGAGGCCGCCGACCTCGAGCTCGTAGGTCTCGGGGTCCAGGCGGGGTATGTCGTAGTGGACGAGGAGGTAGTGCATCCCCAGGGGGGTGATCGGGTACCGGAGCCCCTCGGCGTGCATGCTGTGGCACCTCTGGGCCTGCAGCATCTCCTCGCGGGTGAACTCCGCGCTTTCGGTGACCCTGTTGGGCATCGGAAACCCTCCTCTCTGGCACCTTCGGCGCCGTTGCGGGATGCTAACGCTTGGCGAGGCGGCTTTCGGTGGACCCCGCGCCGTACCTCGTGTAGTCCTCCGCCCGGCGCACCCGCTCGGAGACGATGCGACCCCCGTGCAGGG
>CADCUT010000015.1:0-2841 GCA_902805975.1 uncultured Rubrobacteraceae bacterium
TCGCGAACGCCATCTTTGATCGGACCGACGCGGTGATGCTCTCCGGGGAGACGGCGGTCGGGCGCTACCCCATCCAGAGCGTCGAGGAGATGGAGAGGATCTGCCGCGCGGCCGAGGGCGCCATAAACTACGGCCGCGACATCCCCTCCTCGGCCTCCTGGGGCCGCGGCGACCGCTACGACGCCGTCACCCACGCCGCGTGCGAGCTCGCCGAGGACCTCCAGACCGAGGCCATCCTGACCTCGACCCAGACGGGGCTCTCGTGCATAAGGGTCGCCCGCTTCAGGCCGCCGAACAGGATCCTCGCCATAAGCCCCATCGAGCACACCGTGAGGATGCTGGCCCTCATCTGGGGCGTGACCTCCATCGTCGGGGAGCAGGCGGGCTCCCTGGACGACCGCTTCGCCGGGGCCGTCAAGGTCGCCAGGGAGGCGGGGCACCTGCAGGACGGGGACGAGGTGATCCTCACCGGCGGCAGGTCCGGCTCGGAGCCTGGCTCCACCAACGTCGTCGAGGTCGTGACCGTGGGGGAAGAGACCTGAGGGGAGGTTGAGGCCGGGCCGATGAGCGTGCCCCGGAGATTCAGGCCGCTGGCGGTGGTTCTCTACGCCGCGTTCATCGGCCTCCTTCTAGCCTCCTACATCTCCCCGCTGGACGCCATTATCACGGGCCGCGCGGACGCCGTCGCCCTCGAACAGCAGCTGGACGAGGCCCGCGCCCACAACACCGAACAAGAGCGCCTCAAAGAGGATTTGAACACCCCCGCCGGCATCGAGCGCGCCGCCAGGGAGAGGTACGGGATGATCCGCCCCGGCGAGAAGGTGTACATCGTTGAATAGGTTTCAGGCTACAGGTTTCAGGCGTCAGGGAAGGAATGTAAGGGGCGGTGACGCGGGTAGAGAGGCTGGCGCTTAGGATGCATCCGCGTCTACGGTCGATGCGGAGTTTTCGAGGAATGCTGAAACCCGATGCCTGAAGCCTCAAAGCCTGAAGCCTCAAAACCTCGAACCTCCAGGGATCTCGCCGCGGTCGCGCGGCAACTCGGGCGGGAGCCGCGGCCCTTTCGGGTGGCGGCGCGGTGTCCGTTCGGGCTGCCGAGCGTGATCGAGAACGAGCGGGCGCGAAACATGCCGACGAGCTTCTGGCTGACGTGCCCGAGCCTGGTCGCCGAGATCTCCAGGATAGAGTCCACGGGCGGCGTCAGGGAGGCTGGGGAGTCCGTGGGCGCCGAGGCCGTCGGGGCGATACACGAGGAGCACCGCGCGCTCTACGGCACGCGGGTGGCCGGCGTCAGGGAGGGCGGAAACGTGAAGTGCCTGCACGCGTTCACGGCGCTAGGGCTCGCCGGCGCCATTCCCAACGCCGTCGCTGAATGGACGCTGGAGCGGCTAGAGCGGCCGTATCCGGAAGACTCCTGCTGCACGGACGCATCGGTCGAGGCACCGAAAACATGACTGCTATACTCGCCGTATCCTTCGCTGCGGGCGTGGGGGCGTAGCCCAACGGCAGAGGCAGAGGACTTAAAATCCTCACAGTGTGGGTTCGAATCCCACCGCCCCTACCCAGAAGAGCCCGCGGATCTCCGGTCTACAGGAAGAGCTTCTTGGCTGGATCAGGAAAACTACCGGAGAACGTGCCCGACCTTGCACGTCCCGGGACGGTATTCATCTCTTACCGGGGCTCGGGGTCGCACGGAGCGACGCTTCTCCAGAGGATGAGTTAGGTACGACATTGTCAATTTTGAGATCGGAGATCTTCGCCGGGGCGGAAGACGCTATGCGATCCTCGAGGCTGCCCGAGAGACCGGACCGCGAGGCCGTCGAAAGGCTGCTCGCCGGTATGCTGGAGGAGGACTTCGAGGGTTCGCCACGAGGCGCGGTCAGGACCTAGCCTCTCTGGCGGGTGAGCCCGGGAGGCATCCGGGCTAGAATGTGCGCCTATGGGCGCGTTACGGCGGCGGGGAAACGGGGAAGGGCAGCGGGCTACGACGCTGGAGCTCTTCTACGACCTCGTTTTCGTCTTCGCGATCACGCAGGTCTCGCACCTTTTGCTTGAGCACCTGACGTGGACGGGTGTCGGTCAGTCGCTGCTGGTGCTGCTCGTGGTCTGGTGGTCGTGGAACTACACGACCTGGGTCACCAACGAGCTGGATACCGACTCGGTACCCGTCAGGCTGTTGCTGATCTCGCTGATGCTCCTGAGCCTGTTGATGGCGGTCGCCATCCCGGACGCTTTCGGGGAGCGGGCCCTGCTCTTCGCCGGCTCCTACGTCGCGATCCAGGTCGGGCGGCACGTCTTCCTCACGTTCGTCGCCTCGGGGCCCGGGACGGTCGAGCGCGAGCGGTCGGGGCGCGTCCTGGTGTGGTTCGTGGTGGCCGGCGTGCTGTGGATAGCTGGCGCTCTGGTGGATGGCCCCGCGCGGGTGGCGCTCTGGATCCTCGCGCTCGGGATGGACTACCTGGCGCCGCTCGTCGTCTACTGGGTGCCCGGACTTCGGCGGATCGCGGGTGCCGCGTGGACCGTGGGGACGGAACACTTCGCGGAGCGTTTCCAGCTCTTTATCATCATCGCGCTCGGCGAGACTATCGTCATCACCGGGGCGACTACCTCGGACCGCGACCTCCTCGGAGCGGCCACGCTCGTCGCGTTCGGGCTGGCGTTTCTGGCGACCGCGGCGATGTGGTGGCTCTACTTCGACTACGTGGCCAGGATCGCGCAGCGCAGGCTGGAGCTCGCGCCGAACAGGACAGAGCTCGCGCGCGACGGGTACACGTACCTGCACGTCGTGATGGCGGCCGGCATCATCGTCTCGGCTGTGGGGGACGAGCTCGTGATCGCGCA
>CADCUT010000015.1:2851-3448 GCA_902805975.1 uncultured Rubrobacteraceae bacterium
GAGGTGCTGCCCGCCCCCGAGATCGCCGTCGTCGTGGCCGGTCCGGGGCTCTACCTCCTCGCCCACGCCCTCTTCCGCCGCAGGATGACCGGGGCCTGGGGCCGCAAGCGCCTCTTCGGGGCCTTGGGATGCTTCGCCGTGGGCGCCGCCGGGCCTTTCGTGTGGGGGATCGTGCTCGCCGGGCTCGTCCTGGCGGTGCTGGCGACCGTGATCTTCTCGGAATACCTCTCCGGCGTCAGGCGCTCCCGCCGCGGCGAACCCACGCCCCTCGAAAGCCTCGAAGCCTCGGCTACCCGCGATCCGGCCTGACCGGAACCATAGGACCCCGCTATCGGGCGAAGGTGCCGGTTCCGGCTGACGGTGCCGTCTCTTTCGCGGCCGGGACCACCGGGAACTGCCGGGCCATGAGGGCGTCCCAGGCGCGGTCCGGCAGCAGCCGGCGCATCCAGGAGTAGACGTGGGCGCTTATCCCCACCTTGTAGGAACCTGCGGTCTTCTGATTCGTGGCCAGCCTGGGCGGTCCGTCGTTGACCGACGTGCGCTGTCACGGCCCGCCTTCGCGGGACTTCCCGGATGCAGGATTTCGATCTGAGCGTC
>CADCUT010000016.1 GCA_902805975.1 uncultured Rubrobacteraceae bacterium
GCTCCCCGACTACACCGACTTCATAGTCGTGCGGGCCGAGGCCCTGCGCGGCGGCGTCTGACCCGCGCAGACGCGTCCTCGCCGTACCCATTCAAGGGAGGCCCGCCCGGTTTCGGGCGGGCCTCCCGTCTTGCCGCAAGGAACCGGCCGATGTTTAACGCGGGTTTTACGGATGTGAAACACCGGCGACGAGCTCTGCTGGTAGTTTATGCGGGGGCGGAAGACCGCCCGGTCTCGTGAAAGCTCGCAACGAAAAGGCGGAGGTTCGAAGTGTCTGGTCTGCGTGTGCCCGCGGTGGTCTTAGGTCTTGTGCTGTCATTCGCCGCGCTGCTCTTCTCGCTGGCACCAGCGCTGGCGTCGCCGAACGGCGTCGTGATCTCCGAGCTGCGCACCCGAGGACCGGCGGGCGGCAACGACGAGTTCGTCGAGCTCTTCAACACCTCCACAAACGACGTAGACATCTCCGGCTACAGGCTCCAGGGCTGCGCCACCTCCGGCGGCGCGGCCTCGAACAGGACCACGGTACCGGCCGGGACGGTGCTCGAGCCCGGCGACCACTACCTGTTCACCAACTCCGCCAGCGGCGGCTACTCCGGCACCGTGCCGGGCGACCAGGCGTACTCGACCGGCTTCACCGATTTCGCCGCGGGCACCAACCAGAGCGGCGCCCGCCTCATGGACGCCTCCGGGGCCGGCATCGACGGCGTCGGCTCCCCGGCCAGCCCCTGCCGCGAGAGGACCGGTATCACGACGCCGGCCGCCAACGGCGACAACTCCTTCGAGCGGAGGGACGGCGGCCGGCAGGACACCGGCGACAACGCCGCGGACTTCGTGGGGCCGAAGGCCGGGAGCCCGCAGAACCTCGCCGGCGGCGGGGGCGAGCCCGAGCCGGAGATCACCAAGATCCACGCCGTCCAGGGCCCGGGCGCCGGGTCGCCCATCGCGGGGCAGAACGTCACCGTGGAGGGCGTCGTTACGGGAATCGACGACGAGATCGGGGCGAGCTTCGGCTCTAACAACTCCATCCGCCGCTTCCCCGAGGACGCCGGCATCTTCATCCAGGAGGAGCCCGCCGACGCCGACGCCAACCCCGAGACCTCTGAGGGCGTCTTTGTAGGCTTCGTCCGCGACCGTGGGGCCTACACCGTGGGCGACGTGGTACGCGTCAACGGCCGCGTGGGCGAGAAGTTCGGCTTCAGCATCATCTCGGAGACCATAAACCAGGAGCCCGAGAAGGTCGGCTCGGCCCCCGTGCCCGCGCCCGTCGAGATCGACGCCGCCCGCGCCGGGGGCCAGGACCCGGCCTCCCGCCCCTACTACGAGACGCTCGAAGGGATGCGCGTGCGCCTCGCCACCGGCACCGCCAACTCCGGGGGCACGAACAAGTTCGGCGAGCTGTTCATGACGCCCGGCACCGAGCAGGACCGCGTCTTCCGCACCGACACCGAGCCGGCCCTCATCGCCACCGACGCCGACGCGGGCGCCGGAGATCCGAGCAACCCCTACCTCGACCCCGACGGCTCGACGACGACGGTCGAGGCGGACCTCTTCGACACGGTGACGGGTGCCGTCGGTCCTATGGTCTTCGCCTTCGAGAACTACCGGATCATGGTCCAGGAGGGCGAGGAGCCGGCCGTCTCCGACACGGGCGTTGCCTACCCCTACGAGGAGCTCGAACCGGCCGGGCGCAAGCAGTTGCGGGTGGCCTCCTTCAACGTCGAGAACTACTTCCCGGTAGGCGGGCAACTCGACGGCGGCACCGTAAGCCAGGAAGAGTTCGACGAGAAGACGGCCCGCCTCACGGACGCGGTGAACGAGCGGCTCGAGCGCCCAGAGGTCGTCGCCGTCCAAGAGGTCTACGACCTCGCCACGCTCCGGGCGCTCGCCGACTCTCTAGGCGGCTACACGGCCTACCTCGAGGAGGGCAACGACTCCAGGGGCATAGACGTCGGCTTCCTCGTAAAGGACGGGGTGAGGGTCGAGGGCGTCACGCAGTACGGCAAGACGGCCCAGGCACCCGGAAACCTCGACTGCTCCGACGTGGACGGCGGGCTCTTCGACCGGCCGCCGCTCGCGGTAGAGGTCACCGCCCAGGGCTTCGGCGGGTTCACCGTCTTCTCCAACCACTTCGCCTCGAAGGCCGCCCCCGACGCGTGCCGCGAGGCCCAGGCCGCCTTCGTGCGCGACCGCGTCGCCGAGCTCGAAGCGGCCGGCAAGCGCTCCATCGTCGCCGGGGACCTGAACGCCTTCGAGGACGAGTCGGCGCTGCGGACCCTCGAAGACGGCACGACGACGCTCGACAACCTCTGGGATGAGGCGCCAGAGCAGGAGCGCTACAGCTTCGCCTTCCAGGGGAGGCTCCAGACCCTCGACCACGTCCTCGTCACCGACGGCCTCAGGAACAAGGTCGGCGACTTCCGCTACGCCCACTTCGACAACGACTACTTCGAGCGGGAGGACCAGGCGGAGCCCGACGGCCACCACGTCTCCGACCACGACCCGCCGGTGCTCACGCTCTCGAAGTAGCCGCTTTACGGCCCGCCCCGGACCCCCGGGCGGGCCCTTTTTACACAGAATTTACCGGCTTGCAACAACATTTACGGGGTTAGATGCTAACTTATGTGCGTTGGATGGGGGGCTCGTTCGCCCTTTCGTGGTAGAGGCAGAGATCGAGAGGACACCAATGTTCGCAAGCAGGTTACGTTCGGTTGGTCTGGTAGCGGCGGTAGGAATCGTGGCGATGCTTGCCGTCTATCTGCTGTGGTCGGCAAACAGCCAGGTCGCGCAGACAAAGCCGGACGGTGGCACCAAGCCGGTGCCGCAGGACAGGATCGCCGACGTCCAGCTCCTCGGCGTCAACGACTTTCACGGTAACCTCGAGTCGCCCAGGAGCCTGCCCAGGAACGGCGTGCCCGTGAAGGCGGGCGGGGCCGAGTACCTCGACGCCTACCTCAACGACTACGAGGCCAGGAACCCCGAGAGGACCATCAGGGTGCACGCGGGCGACATGGTCGGCGGGACGCCCCTGATCTCGAGCCACTTCCACGACGAGCCCTCCGTCTACGCGATGAACGAGATGGAGTTCGACGTCGGCACCTTGGGCAACCACGAGTTCGACGAGGGCGGCCGGGAGATGCTGCGCATGATCAACGGCGGCCAGCGCGACGACGGCCTGCAGTTCAAGGACGGCGCCGACGGCCAGCCCGTCAACACCTCAGACCCCAACTTCCCCGGCGCGCAGTTCCCCTACATCGCCGCCAACACCGAGTACAGGGACTCCGGCGAGAACGTGCTGCCCCCGTACAAGGTCGTCAGGAGAGACGGCATAGACGTGGGCTTTATCGGGGTAACGACCGAGGACACGCCCAACATCGTCGTCCCCGACGCCATCTCCCCCTTCCGCATCACCGACATCTCCGAGAGCGTCGACAGGTACGTCGCCGAGCTCAAGGCGCAGAAGGTCGAGACGATCGTCGTGCTCGCCCACTCCGGCGGCTTCTACGACAGCCAGCAGAAGGCGACCGGCGAGGTCCTCTCCGAGACCGCCGAGATGAGCGACGACGTCGACGTGGTCATCGCCGGCCACTCGCACTCCAAGCTCAACGACTGCGTGGACGACCAGACCGGCCAGACCCGCACCGCCGAGAAGGTCGGCTGCGCCGAGGACAAGCTCGTCGTCGAGGCCTTCTCCGCCGGCACCGCTTTTGATGCGGTCAACATGAAGGTCGACCGCCGCACCAAGGACGTCATAGGCTCGACCGGCGAGGTCGTCACCACCTTCCAGGACGGCGTCAGGCCCGACGCGCAGACCGCCGCCCTCGTCAAGGACTACAAGGACCGCATAGCCCCTGTGGCGAACAGGGTCGTCGGCACCGCCGCCGCGGATATCCCAACCACCGCAAACCCCGCGGGCGAGAGCCCCATGGGCGACCTTATCGCCGACGCCCAGCGCCGGTTCGCCGGTGCCGACTTCGCGTTCATGAACCCCGGCGGCATCAGGGCGCCCATCTCGGCCGGCGAGGTCACCTACGGGGAGCTCTTCACCGTGCAGCCCTTCGACAACCAGGTCGTGAAGATGCAGCTCACCGGCAACCAGGTCTACGGGGTCCTCGAGCAGCAGTTCGGCGCCGACGGCAGGACCCGCATCCTGCAGGTCAGCGGCCTGAAGTTCTCCTACAACTCCACGAACTCCGCCGGGCAGAGGATCACGGGCGTAACCCTGCCTGACGGCACCCCGATAGACCGCTCCGCCACCTACACCGTCGCGGCCAACAGCTTTATCGCCACCGGCGGCGACGGGTTCACGGTCTTCAAGCAGGGCCAGAGCCCGCAGACCCTCGGCAGCGACCTCGACGCCCTCGAGGCCCACATAGACGACCTGCCGACGCCCTTCACCGCCCCCGACCCGGCCACCGAGCAGAGGATCACCAAGCAGGGGTAAGCCTCCGGGCATGAAGCGTTTCTTGGGGCGCGTCCTTCGGGGCGCGCCCCTTTTTGTGCCTTCAGAGATGGTGGCCGGGACGTTTCAGTGCCGGCTCCGCCCAGGCTCCGCCCAGGCTCCACCCCTGCCACATTTAACCGAGATTTTCGCGGCGGTTAACCTACGGGTCTCGGGCCTCCCCTATAGTTGCTGGCATGCATGCCGTACGTCGTCGCGTTCGCGACGGGGCGACTGGAAGGGGAGAGCCTTGAAGAGCCGTCTTTTGCTGGTCCTGGTCGTGGCGGTGCTGACCGCCTCCGTCTCAGCCGCGGCCATCGCCAGGCCGTCAGAGAACGCGAGGGGCGGGCCTTTCGACGTCGCCCTGATCGGGGACATCCCCTACAACGCCACCCAGGAGGTGCAGACCGCGAGGCTCTTCGCGGAGCTCGACGGGGAGAAGCTCGCCTTCATAGCGCACGACGGCGACATCAAGAGCGGCTCCTCCGCCTGCACGGACGACGTATACCAGAGGGAGTTCCGACGCTTCGAGAACTCCAGGAACCCGCTCGTCTACACGCCGGGAGACAACGAGTGGACGGACTGCCACCGTCCGCCGAACCCCACACCGGAGGAGGCGGACCCGCTCAACAGGCTCGCCTACCTGCGCGGCGTCTTTTTCCCCGACAGCGATTCGCTGGGGCGGAAGGAGATCCCCCTCCAGCGCCAGGGCGAAGCCTACCCGGAGAACGCCCGCTGGCAGCGGGGTGGCGTGACCTTCGCCACCCTCCACATCGTCGGCTCGAACAACAACCGCCCGACGACGCTGTCCAACGGCTCCGTCATCGGCAACGAGGAGGAGTACCGGGCGCGCAACGCCGCAAACCTGGAGTGGCTCGCGGAGACCTTCGAGGAGGCCGAGGCGGGCGAGAGCCCGGCCGTCATGCTCGTGATCCAGGCGAACCCCTTCGAGGAGGACACGGCCGAGCCCTCCGGCTTCTCGGACTTCAAGGCGGCCCTAGAAAGGGAGGTACTTGCCTTCGGCCGGCCGGTGGTCCTCGTCCACGGCGACAGCCACACGTTCCGGATAGACAAGCCGGTCATCTCCGAGAAACGACCGCTGAACTTCACCCGCGTGGAGACGTTCGGTAGCCCGGACGTCCACTGGGTCAGGGCCGCGGTGGATCCTCGCGACGAGGAGGTCTTCTCCTTCGAGCCGGAGATCATAGAAGAGAACGTCGCGCCGTAGGGCGCGGGGAGGGGAAGAGATGAAGCTCCATAAAGGCCTGCTCTGCGTACTGGTCGCCCTGGTCATGGGTACTCTAGGCCTGGCATCGGCCCTCGCCGCAGCCCCGAACGAGAACGCCTACCGCGGCGAGCTGCCGCTCGGCAACCCGGGCCTGCAGGAGACCCGGACGACAGAGACGGTAACGCCCGGCGTAACGTACACCCGCATCACACGCGGCTACGAGTCAAGAAAAGACTTCTACACCGTGGACGTGGCCTTCAGGGCCGACCGGGCCGCGGCTGAGGAGATCGCCGCCCGGCTCAGGGAGGATGGCTACAGGCCCCGCGTCGAGAAGGTCGCCGACCGCGCCCCCGACGACCCGGCGGAAGGCCCCTCAGGCTACCTGGTCCGCGTCGGGAAGTTCGCCACGCAGGCCGGGGCCGACGCCTTGCGGGCGGAGCTTACCGCCGACGGCTACGCCGGCACGCGCACGGTCTACACGGGTGAGGATGGGGGGAAGACGACGGGACCATGGGTCGTCCACGTCCTGAAGGTGGACCCCAGCCAGTACGACGGCACGCTAGAGCCCGAGCTGGCGACCGAGATCGTGCCGGAGCGGGAGCTCCTTACGGGTATCTCGGCCCGCACGGGCGCTTTAGCGGCCATAAACGGCGGCTACTTCGTTATCGGCCCGAACGACGGCACGCCGGGGGACCTGGCCGGCATCTCCGTGCTCGAAGGCGACCTCGTCAGCGAGGCGGTCGACGGCCGGACGAGCCTCGTCCTCCCCGAGGGTGATGGCGCGGGCGCGGACGTGGCCGCCCTCTCCGACGAGCTCTCTGCCCGGTCCTCCGACGGGGCGACGAGGGTCGTGGACGGCAAGAACCGCAAGCCGGGCCTGATCCGGGGCTGCGGCGGCGAGGGCGGGGACGTCCCGACCGAGGAGCCGAAACACGACTTTACCTGCACGGACCCGTCCGAGCTGATCCTCTTCACCCCCATCTTCGGCGCGAACACCGAGCCCGGCGAGGGCGCCGAGGCCGTCCTCGACACCTCGGGCCGCGTCACGGCGCTGCGCGAGGGACGCGGCGGCCCCATCCCGCCCGACGGCTCGGTACTCTCGGGCACCGGGGAGGGCGCCGACTGGCTCCGCGCCCACGCCAGGCCTGGGCGGACGATCCAGCTCTCAGAGCGCGTCTCCGGCGATGGCGCGCGGATCGGCGCCGGAACGGGCGTCGTCAACGGCGGCCCGCGCCTGCTCGAAGGCGGAGAGCCGGAGATCACGGCTTTCGCCGAGGGCTTCGTCTACCCGGAGAACCCGGAGTTCTACTACCGCTTCGGCGAGCGCCGCAACCCGCGCACCCTGGCCGGAACGACCTCGGATGGCACCCTGCTCCTCGTCGCCGTGGACGGCAGGCGCCCCGGCTACAGCGTCGGCGCGAGCTTCGAGGAAGGTGCCGGCATCATGGACGCCCTCAGGTCCGACGAGGCCGTCAACCTCGACGGCGGCGGCTCGACCGGGATGACGGTGGAGGGGAGGCTCGTCACCCGACCCTCGGACGCGACGGGCGAGCGGCCCATAGGCGACGCGGTGGTGGTGCTGCCCTAGCGCGCCGCGTCCTTCGGGCTACGCCCTCAGGTCTGGGTTTTGGGCGGGTCTACGGTCTGCTCTGCGAGGCCGAGCTGGCGCAGGATGTCTTCGGTGTCGGCCTCTCCTGAGTGTTCGATCAGGAGCCCGTCGAGGAAGCGGTCCGTGAACTCGGCGGCGAAGGTCGCGCGCCTTCCGGTCGGCGGGTACCAGAGGACGCCGCCCCTGTCGGTCCCGGAGAGGATCAGGCGCGTCCTGACGAGGTCATCTTCGGCCTCCTGCTCGGCGATCGAGACGTCGAGGTCGGGGTAGCTCTTCCAGAGCGCCGAGAAGACCCGCTCCATGCCGAGCTTGCCGCGCGAGCCGCGCTTGAGGTCGCGGAAGTCCTCGGAGACGAGGTCGTCTACGGCGGAGGCGTCGCCCCGTCCGAGCCCCTCCTCGTAGAGCCGGCGGGCCGCCGCGACGTTCTCCTTCTCCCTGACGCGGAAGGCCTCGCCACCGGCCCGGGACCTCGCCCGGCGCAAGAGCAGGACGCCGAAGAGGACCCACAGCGGCGCCTCGATGAAACTCACGCCGGACGGGTACCAGCCGAGGACGGAGGCCACGAGCTCGGTGGTCGGCTCGACCCTGCCGGTCGGCTCGGACGGGGCGAGCCAGTAACGTACGGCCCCGAACGGCACCGAGAGGACGAGAAGCGCCGAGAGCAGGCCCCCAGCCCGTCCTTCGCGGGCCGCGAGGGCGAGCGCCGCGAACGGCAGAAGGACGACGGGCGGCAGGAAGGCGATCCCGTAAGAGGACGCGACCTCGAGGCCGGGGAACGGGGAGGGCGCGTAGTCCTGCCACCTCTCGCCCGTGCTCCAGTAGACGGAGGACGCGATACCGACGGCCTCCGCCAGCAGCAGCAGCGCCAGCAGCGCCACCCCGAGCAGGGCCAGACGCCGCCCTGCTTCGTGGAGTGCCTTCCAGGCCAGGTAGACCGCCCCGAGGGATGACGCCATGACGAGAGCCTCCCCCAGAAACTGCGGCACCTGCGCGAGCAACTGCGCCGCAGGATCCACGTAGAAAGAATTGCCCAGAGCGGCCTGCCGAACCGTACCGAAGAGTCCGATAACGGCCCCGCCGAAGGCCGCCAGGGCCGCCCAGAAGAGCGGCTCGCGCAACAGCGCCGCTCGAGACCAGTCCGGAACGGCACCCCCAACAGATGCGGACCCCGTAACCTCCATGCCCCCAGTCTACCCGACCGGTCCGGCCCACCCCATCCGGGAGGGGGACGGGCCCCGCCCTCGACGTCACACCTCCTCTCAGGCAGATCGTCGCGCCGAGGAGCCAAGCGACGCCCGAAGACGCATCCCGCGATCAGATGGTTCTCCGCGTCCGGCAGGGCTAAAAAGCTGTAAGCTGACCATTGACCGCCCGTACCCGAGCACCGGAGGTGCGAGATGCAACAGACCAAATTCCTCCTCGACGATAATCGTATCCCCGAGTCCTGGTACAACCTCGTGCCGGACCTGCCGTTCGCGTTGGACCCACCGCTCAACCCGGCGACCATGGAGCCGGTGGGTCCCGAGGCGTTCGCGCCGATCTTCCCGGAGGAGATCATCCGGCAGGAGGTCACGACCGACCCCTACGTTCCGATCCCCGAAGAGGTGCGTGAGATCTACGCCCTCTGGCGCCCGACCCCCCTCTTCCGCGCCCGGCGCCTGGAGAAGCTCCTCGACACCCCGGCCCACATCTACTACAAGTACGAGGGTGTGAGCCCCTCAGGCTCCCACAAGCCGAACACCGCCATCCCCCAGGCCTTCTACAACAAGCAAGAAGGCGTCCGCCGCCTCACCACCGAGACTGGCGCCGGCCAGTGGGGCTCCTCGCTCGCCTTCGCCTGCGAGACTCTGGGCCTCGAATGCACGGTCTACATGGTCCGCGTCTCCTACGGCCAGAAGCCCTACCGCCGCATCATGATGGAGACCTACGGCGCTGAGGTGTATCCGAGCCCGACGGACCTGACCCAGGCGGGCCGCGACATCCTGGCCGCTGACCCCGATTCCCCCGGCTCCCTTGGCATCGCCATCTCCGAGGCCGTCGAGGACGCCGCCAAGAACGAGGATGCCAAGTACTCGTTGGGCAGCGTGCTCAACCACGTCCTGCTCCACCAGACCGTGATCGGCCAGGAGGCCCTCGAACAGATGGAGCTCGCCGGCGAGTACCCGGACGTGGTCGTCGGCTGCGTCGGCGGCGGCTCGAACTTCGGCGGCATAGCCTTCCCGTTTATCGGGGAGAACCTGAAGGGCAACAAGAACACCCGCATCATCGGCGTCGAGCCAGCCTCCTGCCCGACGCTCACCAAGGGCCGCTACGTCTACGACTTCGGCGACACCGCAGGCACCACCCCGATGATGAAGATGTACACTTTAGGCCACTCCTTCGTGCCGAGCGGCATCCACGCTGGCGGCCTGCGCTACCACGGCGACTCGCCCATCGTCTCCGCCCTCGTCCACGAGGGCCTCGTCGAAGCAAGGGCCTACGCCCAGAACCCGACCTTCGAGGCTGGCGTCATGTTCGCCCGGGCCGAGGGCATCGTGCCCGCCCCGGAGGTGACCCACGCCATAAAGGCGACCATCGACCTCGCCCTCGAAGCGAAGGAGGCCGGCGAGGAGAAGACCATCCTCTTCAACCTCTGCGGCCACGGCCACTTCGACTTCTCAGCCTACGAGCAGTACCTGGCGGGCAACCTCGTCAACCTGGAGCACTCGGACGAGGAGATTGAGCGGGCCGTCGCGGGGATACCGGGGTAGGAGGCTTTAGGTCTTAGGCTTCAGGTTTCGGGCGGCGGGCCGATACCGCAGGCGGCACCTCGGTAGCCGGGAGGGATAGGGGTTCGTTCGAGCCTCTCTATCGTTCCCGGCGGCGCTCGGGGCGCTGCTACGCCTGGTTCGCCCCTCCCTTTCGGTCTCCCGTGCCGGTGTTCTTGACGCGCATGACCACGAAGACGGCCAACGCGCCGGCGAGCGTGATCGCGGCGCCGGCGGCGTAGGAGTACCTGAAGCCCGCGGCCAGGGCGGCCTTCGTCCCGGCCCCGCCTTCGAGCAGAAATTCCGTGCGGACGGCGGCGACCGTCAGCAGGACGGCGATGCCGAGGGCCGCCCCGACCTGCAGCGAGGTGTTGATGAGCCCTGAGGCCACGCCCTGATCCTCATCCCGCACCCCCTCGACCGCGCCCACGAAAAAGGCGGTGAAGGCGACGCCTTCGCCGACCGCTAGGATCAGCGTGGCGGGCAGGAGGTCGCCCGCGAACGTGGCGCCCTCGGCCGGGACGCGCGCGAAGAGCCCGAAGCCTGCGACCATCGTGATCATGGCGGTCACGAGCACGGATCTCGCACCGAATCGGGTCACGAGGCGCGGCCCCACGAAGCTCGACGCCGCCGCCCCTGCGACGGCCATCGGCAAGAACGCCAGCCCGGTCGTGAGCGCGGAGAGGCCCAACACCTGCTGCATGTGCAGCGAGAGGATCAGGAAGACCGCGCCGTAGGCCCCGATAACGACGAACGCGCCCACGTTGGCGCCCGCGAGCGCGCGCGAGCGGAAGATGCCCAGCGGCACCAGCGGGTTTCGGGCGCGCGACTCGACGAACACGAAGAGGGCCAGCAGGATCAGGGCCAGGACCAGGCCCCCGAGCGTCCTCGGGGAGGCGAGGCCCGCGCCCTCGGCCCCGCTGAGGGCGTAGACGAGTAGGAGCAGCCCCGCCGTGACCGAGACGGCGCCCGGCAGATCCAGGCCTCTCACCAGGCCCTTCAGACCCCCGGCGTCACCCGCGCGGCTCTCGCGGATCAGGGCCGGCGTCAGCGCGATGGCCGCCAGCCCTATGGGGACGTTGACCCACAAGACCCATCTCCAGCCGGCCACGTCGGTCAGGACGCCGCCTAAGACCACGCCCCCGGCGACCGCCCCGGCGCCGACGGCGCCAAGGACCCCCAGGGCCCGGTTGCGCTCGGGACCCTCCGGGAAGATCGAGGTGATGATGGACAGCGCCGCCGGGGAGCTAATGGCGGCGCCGAGGCCCTGGAACGCCCGCGCGGCGACGAGGACCTCCGGCGACCACGCGAAGCCGCCCACGAGTGCTGCCAGCGTGAAGAGCGCGAGCCCCGCGAGAAAGACCCGCCTTCGGCCGAGCAGATCTGCGGCCCGCCCGCCCAGGAGCAGGAAGCCGCCAAGGGTCAGGGCATAGGCCGAGACCACCCACTGCAAACCCTGCTGGGAGAAGCCGAGATCCCGCTGCACGTCGGGCAGCGCGACGTTGACGATCGAGAAGTCGAGCACGTCGATGAAGAACGCCGCGCACAGCACCGATAGCGCGAGCCAGCGGCGCGGGTCCGGCAACTCCGCGCCCGTGACACCATACGCCACACCCTTATCCACGATCTCCGACCCCTCGCGCCATTCGCTTCGAGAAGATCACCTTGCTGTCCCCATCCTCGTAGAAATCCGGGACACGGGCGACCTCCTCGTACCCGTGCTTGCGGTAGAAAGCGTGGGTGGCGTCGAACCTCGGCAGCGAGCTCGTGTCGATGATCAGCAGCCGGCCGCCGGCCTCGCGGATGCGCTCCTCGACGAACCGGATCAACTCGCCGCCGATGCCTTCGCCCTGGCGGTTCGGGGCGACCGAGATCCACAACAGGTCCCACGTCCGGTCGCCCATTTCGTTCGGGCCGAAGTACACCACCCCGACCGGCGGGCCGGTCTGCTCGTCGGCCCACACGTGAACCTGATGGTCGGCACCGGAGCGCCCGGCGTGGAGGTCATCCAACACCTCCCGCAGGAACCCGACCTCGTCCGGGAGAAACACCTCCGTGGCGATGGCCAGCTCGATCAAGGCGGGCGTGTCGGCCGGGAACGCGGGACGCAGCACGGATGAAGCCTCTGGGATGCTCTCTTTGTCCGGGGTGTCCATTCTCTGCCTAACTTTCTATCTAAGTTTTTGACGGTTACAGAAAGCACTGTACGGGGAGTATGCTAACTTGTCAATACTGATTTAGGTGGTTATAGTTTGGGTCGTACCGTTTTTGGGGGCATGTGGGCGACCGGGGCCGAGTTTCCTGGAGGACATCGTTGGAGGAGAGAGCGGCGTTGGAGCGGGAGGTGAGGGCGGGGTTCTATTTCATCGGCGGTTACCTGTGCGTGGACTTCGTCAACACCCGGCACGCGGAGGACGGGCGTGTGGTGGAGGATCTTTTGGGGGGACCCGGGGATCTGGCGCGGTGGCTCCGGGAGGCGGGCGTTGTGAGTCCCGTCGAGGCCGAGGCGGCGGCCGAGAGGTGGGGCGAGGACGAGTTCCGGCGGGCGGTCGAGTTCAGGGGATCCTTGAGGGGCATGATCGAGCGCGTAGCCGGGGGAGGGACGGTGCGCCCCGGGGAGATCGAGGATATCAACGGCGTGCTCCGCGGGCGGCCCGGGTACATCCAGGTGGTCCGGTCGGGAGAAGGTTTCGAGGGACGTTTTGTGGCGGAGGATGGCGGGGTGGCGGGTGGGATCTCGCCCGTGGCGCGGTCCGCGGCCGAGCTCCTCGCCGGCGGCGACCTCTCGCGGATCAAGGAGTGCGAGAACCCCGAATGCACGCTCCATTTCTACGACACGAGCAAGAACCGCTCCCGCCGCTGGTGCTCGATGGCCGCCTGCGGGAACGTGATGAAGGCAAGGGCGCACTACCGGCGGCACCGCCGTCAAAGAACCCGCTCGTAACGAACCCACTCGCGATCTTCCTGGCGAGGCCACCAAGCAATACCGGCAGAACGGCCAGCCCCAGAAGGGGGTGCTGGCCCGTTTCGAGGTCCCGAGCGGACAACCTCCAGCGCACCGACTTGGTCCCGGGCCCGGGAACGCCGTAAGGAGCGGGTTACTGCGGCCCGCGGAAGGATCGACCTCCCGCGAGCCGATCTATGCGGCGGGTTTGATCTCCGGGTTGCCGACGCCGCCGGCGCAGCGGTTGCCGGAGAGCGGGGCTATCTCCGAGTTTCGGAACCCGGCCACGAACTCCCGCAGGCGGGGGTCGTCGGCGCCGTCGAGCTCCAGCTGGACCCTCCAGGAGGTGGAGATCACGGGCGCGTCCTGGCCCGGGTAGGGGCTCACTATGACGTTCTCCTCCTCCCCGTACCCGCGCAGGGTCTCGACCTGGCCGGCCGGCAACCCGGGGTCGTGGGTGATCCAGACTATCCCGTGGTCGAGGCTGTGGACGGCGTGCCGGTCGTTTATGGGTCTCTCGTAGGCGCCGCAGTTCTGCCACAGGGGATCGTGTTCGCCGTTGGTCGGCGGGCTCCGGTCGTACTCGATGGGCCCCTCCGTGAGCTTGTTGGTGGTGGCCGGGTAGACCTCTATGCCCTCCGGCGGGTCCTCCGGCAGGGGCCTCGCCGGGTCGGGCCGCTTGCCGTCGGCGGGGAGCATGTTCTGGATCTCTCTCTGGCTCGTCTCCGCTTGCGCCAACTCCGCGGCCTCGCCGGACTCAGCCTTCGCGGCCGTCGTCTCTTCCATCCCTCCGGCCCGCGTCGCCTCCGCCGCGGGCGTCCCGGACGCGGCCTCTCCCTGGGCCCCATCGCCGGAAGATCCCTGCGATCCCCCCGACGTCTCCCCGCCACAGGCCGTGGCGAGGACTAGGAGGGCGCCCGTCAGAAAAACCCGCGCGACCCCCCGCTCCCCCTTCAAGTTACTGGTGATCAAACTCTCTACCTCTCCGTGCTGTTCTGGCAGAAGTACCTACGAACTGCAAGGTACTACGGATCTACCCCGCAAGGCTGTGAGCGCGAGCATAGGCGCAGCCTGAGGTTACGCCGTCGGGCGGGCCCCGACGCGCCCGACGGCCGCGGCTGCGAGCGCGGCTCCCCCTCGCAGCGCCTCCCCGGGCGATTCTCCGCCCAGCCACGCGGCCAGAAACCCCGCCGAGAACGCGTCCCCGGCCCCGGTGGTGTCCTCGACATCCACCGCCGCTGACGGCTCCCTGAGGAGGTTCCCCCCCTCGTCCGCGTACACGGCCCCGTCCGGACCGAGCTTGAGGACGATGGCGGAGTAGTGGGGCAGCAGCTTCTCGAGTATTCGGTCCGGGTCCTTCTCGCCGGTCAGGGTCCCGCCTTCCGTCAGGTTCGGGAAGAGAAGGTCGGCGCCGTGGGTCCACTCCAGGAAGCGGTCGGGGCCTATGGACCCGAGCAGGGGGACGGAGGAGGGGTCCACGGAGACGGTCATGCCCGCTCTACGGGCGAGGCGCAGGGCTTTCAGGGCGGTCTCGCGGCGGCTGCCGCCGGAGAGGGTGTAGCCGGAGAGGTGGAGATGTCCCGCAGCGAAGAGGTCTTCGGGTAGGTCTTCGGGGCCGAGGGCCTCGCCAGCGCCCCTGTCCGTGATCATGGTCCGCTCCCCAGCCCCGTCAACGAGCACGAAGACCTTGCCGGTCGCCAGCGAGGGGTCGCGGGCGAGGTACGACCTCACCCCCACCCGCTCCATCTCCCCTTCCAAAAACCCGCCGAACACGTCATCGCCGACCCTGCCGACGAAGCGGGTCTCGATGCCCGTGTGGGCGAGCCAGGCGGCGGCGTTCGCCCCGGAGCCGCCGGCTGACACCCGGATCGAAACGAAGGTGTCGGTGCCGAAGGTTATCTCACCGTCGGACTTGGCGAGCATGTCGTAGAGGAGGTCCCCGACGACTAGGACCCGGGGGCCCGCCACGTTCAGGAGAGCCCGGCGAGCGAGACGGCTATGCGGGCGGCGAGCCTGGCGTTGCCCTGTATGATCTTCTTGTTGACTCGCAGGCTCTCACCCTTCGTCTCCTCCGCGAAACGGTCCAGCAGGAAGGGCGTGACGTCTTTGCCCCGCACGCCTTTGCGCTCCATCTCGTCGATACCGGCCCGCAGGGCGCGGTCGTGCATCCCGGGGTCGAGCTGGTCTTCTTCGGCGAGCGGGTTGGAGATAACCACCCCCGAACGCCCGAGACCGAGCTCCGCCAGCGCAAGGACCAGCCGCGCGGCCTCGTCTTCGTCCTCGACCGACCAGTCGACCGGCCGGCCCGAGTCGGCCAGGTAGAAGCCGGGGAACCTCAGGGTGCGGAAGCCCACGACGGACACGCCCGAGGTCTCAAGGTACTCCAGGGTGGCTGGCACATCGAGGATGGACTTCACGCCGGAGCAGACCACCGCGACCGGCGTCCGGGTGAGGGCGGCGAGGTCCGCCGAGACGTCCCAACTCTCCCGCGCCCCGCGATGAACGCCCCCGAGGCCCCCCGTGGCGAAGAGCCTTATGCCGGCGAGCGCCGCGAGGTGGGCGGTGGCGGCGACGGTCGTCGCCCCGTGGATGCCCTTGGCGGCTGCCACGGGGAGGTCCCTGGCGGAGAGCTTCTCGATGTTGCCCGCCGTCGCCATAAGCTCCAGCTCGGCGGCGTCGAGGCCGACCTTCGGGGTGCCGGCTACGACGCCCACGGTCGCCGGGACGGCGCCCTCGGCCCGGATCAAGCGCTCCGACTCGCGGGCCACCTCGATGTTGTCCGGATGGGGGAGGCCGTGGGAGATCAGGGTGGACTCAAGCGCCACGACCGGCCTACCGGATTCTATGGCCTCCCTTACTTCGTCCCTGACGGCTACGCTCAAGCGGCGGGCTCAACGCAGCGCTCGTCGTTGTTGCGGGGGCTGTTGACGAAGCGGCTTACGGGGAAGGTCTCGAGGTCGTCTCCCGGGTAGGGCCTGAGCAGGGAGACGAGCTCCTCCCTCTCGGCATCAGGATCCAGCCAGGCGTCGCGGTCTTCGGCGGGCAGGATCACGGGCATCCTCCCGTGGACCTCGCCGACCAGCTCGTTGGCCTGCGTCGTCAAGATAGTGCACGAGAGGACCTCGCCGTCGTGCCAGCTCTCCCAGAGCCCGGCGAAGGCGAAGGGTCGCCCGTCGTTCATGTGGATGTAGAAAGGCTGCTTGCCACCCTCCTCGCGTTTCCACTCGTAGAAGCCGTCGGCGGGTATGAGGCACCGGCGGCGGCGGAAGGCGCTGCGGAAGGAGGGCTTCTCCGGCGCGGTCTCGCTGCGGGCGTTGATCATGCGCGACCCTATCTCCGGGTCATCGGCCCACGAGGGCACGAGCCCCCACCGCAGCGTCTCCAGCCGCCGCTTCCCGTCCTCCGCCACGATCGCCGCGACGGACTGCGTGGGCGCGACGTTGAAGTTCGGCGATAGCTCCGCCCGGACATCGTCCAGATCAAACTCCGCCGCCAGGCGGTCCGTGGGAACCGTGAGCGTGTACCTTCCGCACATGTTTCACCCCTTCGGGGAGCCTTCAGCCGTCAGCGGCCGGCTCTTGAACCGTTCCGGCAACCGCCGGATGCCAACCTCCTTTATTGTACTGGGTGAAGTGGTCTCTCTCACCGGTCGGTTGGGGGTCAAGGCCTTCTCTGCCGGGCCTCTTTCAGGAGGTGGACGACCTCCCCATCACCCGTCTGGTCGAAGTCCGCGTACCAGAAGCCTATGGCCCCGAGGTCGGGCGGGCAACGGAGGCAGACGAGGTCGTCCACCTCTGGCCTGAGAGATTCCGCGGTCTGGGCGGCGCAGACGGGGGCGGCGAGGACGAGGCGTCCCGGCCCCCTGAGGCGCAACGCCCGGACGGCGGCCCGGGCGGTCACGCCGGTGGCGAGGCCGTCGTCCACGAGGATGGCCGTGCGCCCGGCGACGGGGGTCTCGGGCAGGTCCCCCCGGAAGTGCCGGAGACGCCGCTCCACCTCGGCGATCTCCTGGGCCGTGATCCGGCCGAGGTACTCCCCCGGGATGCCGAGCCGCCGGACGGCGTCCTCGTTGAGGACCCGCACCCCCCCGGGCGCCACGGCCCCGATGCCGAACTCGGGCTGGTCCGGCGCCCCGAGCTTGCGCGCGACGAGCACGTCCAGCGGGGCGTCGAGGGAGAGGGCGACCTCGTAGGCGACCGGGACCCCGCCCCTCGGCAGGGCGAAGACGACGGGCGATTCCTCCCGGTAACGCTCGAGTGGCAGGGCCAGCTTCCCGCCGGCGTCCCTCCGGTCCCGGAAGGGCGGTCCCGCGCCGAACATGACGGCCAGCCTCCTCACCCCCGTCCTACCGCAGGCCCTTCCAGAAGGAGGCGAGGGCCGCGCGGCTCCCGTCCACCGGCCGCTTGCCGCCCGCGTACTCCCACTCCGGCGGCTCGCCGTACGCCCCGCGCACGGTCGCGGCGACGCTCGCGGCGAGGGCGTCGAGGTCGTAGCCGCCCTCGAGGACGAAGGCGGGAGGGGGCGCCCCGATCCCGCGGCATACGGCGCATAGCAGGGCGGCGAACCGGGCGAACGAGTCGGCTTCGAGGTTCATCCCCCCGAGCGGGTCCGCCGCGTGGGCGTCGTAGCCGGCGGAGACGATCAGGAGCCCTGGCTCGTACTCCCGCAGCACCGGAACCAGGACCCCGGCGAACGCCGCCGCGTAGACGTCCTCCCCCGACCCGCCGGGGAGCGGCACGTTGACGGTGAACCCGAGCCCCCCATCCTCCCCGACC
>CADCUT010000017.1 GCA_902805975.1 uncultured Rubrobacteraceae bacterium
CGCCGCCCACGCGTTGATGGACGCACTCGAGCTCACGGAGGATCAGATCAACGGCCTGGAGGCGGCGATCAACGAGGAGGGCGACCCGCTCGCGGGGGCGAGGCGGTGGGCCTCGGAGAACCGCGGGATGGTGCGGCCCTGGATCGAGGCTGCGAGGAACGCCGGCGAGGAACATTAGCGAACTTCTGAGAACCCTTTGAAGAGAAGTTCGGGGAACGACCCTTCCACGCACTCCGGTGAATAGGGGGCAACGAGCCTCCCCACCTCGTCGCACATGCAACAGGGAGGGTGCACCCATCGCCCTCCCTGTTAGCCCGGCTTCCTAAGCGAAGTCTCCTCCCGCTAAGCGGCGGCGCGGCAGGCCGTGTAGTCGTCGGCGGCGAGCGTCGCCCCCGTCTTGCCCTCCGCGGCCTCCTTGCCGAGCACCTTTTCGAGCCGGTCGGGGAAGTTCGTGAACATGCCGTCGACCCCAAGGCGGAACAGGCGCTTCATCTCCTTCTTCTCGTTTACCGTGTAGGGGTGGACGTCCAGGCACAGGGCGTGGGCCGCCTCCACAAGCTCCGCGTCCACGTCCGTCTTCGAGGGCCCTATGCCAACGGCGTACTCGCTCGCCTCGGCGAGGTTAGCCTGGATCGACTCGCTGGTCTCTGTGCTGGAGTAGAGCTGGATGAGCGGCAGCTCGGGGTTGAGGGCGTGGATCTTCTGCAGGCTGTCTGGGGAGAAGGACTGGATCAAGACCTGCCACTTCTCCTCCGCGGGCTCCGTGAGGTTGTACTTGTCCATCAGCCTGAGCAGCTCCTCCTCCATACCGGGCGCCGCTTCGGGGTTCTTCGTCTCTATGTAGTAGTTGACGCTCGTGCCGTAGCGCTGGAAGATCTCCTCTAGGGTGGGTATCTGCAGCCCGACGTACTCGTCGCTCGCGTACTCGGGGTATGTCTCGTTGAACCAGCTCCCCACGTCGCACGTCTTTATCTGCTCGAGGGTCTTCTCGATGACGAGACCGGTGCAGTTCTCCGCCGGGCCCCGCGCGGTGCGGTCGAGGGTGTCGTCGTGCATGGCGACGAGCACGCCGTCGGCGGTCATCTGCAGGTCTATCTCGATGTAGTCGGCGCCCTGCTCAAGCGCCAGGTCGTAGGCGGGGATGGTGTGCTCAGGGGCGTACCCCGAGGCCCCGCGATGCCCAACGTTGAGCACCGTGGAGTCGGCCGTGGACCGCTTGTCGGGGAAGCTGAGAACGTTTGAGTCGGCCTTGGATGCCTTGTCGGGGGCTGCCCCGGCCGTAGGAGCGCCGAAGTGGTCGACTAGGAACAACATGGCCAACGAAAGAACCATCGTTACCTTGGATCGGTGCATTTTTCTTTTCCTCCCGTCGAATCTGCCCTTACCGTCGCAGCGCCCCTTCTCCGCCTCGCGGGCAAAGCCGCTGCTTCCTACCCTATCCCCCTACCGCAAGTAACGTGCGGCTCTCCGATCAGCTGCCTTCCCTTCGGTCAGGTCAGCTGCGCGCCGAGGCGGTCGTAGGCCGCGGCCTCGAGGTTGCTCATGCCATACCTCTGGGCGACCTCGGCCAGCTCCCCTGAGACCCGGGGCGCCAGTTCCTTCGGTGGCGCGGCGACCGCCATCTGGCGCTGCCTGCGCTCGCTGAAGCGTTTGAACGGCCCCCAGATCGCGTAGGTGATGCCAGGGTTCTGGATGTTGACGAAGAACGTCCTGCCGTCGGGGGAGAAGGTCGGGCCGGCCAGCTCGGAGAACTCGGGGTTGTTGGGATCGCCCCCCGGGACCGGAACCCGGTTGTTGGCGAACTTGTAGACGTTGCCCTCGGGCGTTATGCCCATAACCCTGTTCTGGCCGTCGCCGTCCTCGCAGAACCACAGGTCGCCCCAGGGGGTTATGGTGATGTTGTCCGGGCTCTCCATCTTGTTCGCTTCGGTCCCCTCGTAGAAGAGCTCGAGCTTCTTGCTCTTCGGGAAGTAGCGGCAGACCTGGCCGAGCCGCTTCTCGCCGCCGGCTGTGTCGTCGAACCAGAACACCCCGCCCTTGAAAAACGCGCCCTCCAGGCGGTTGAAGCGGACCGCGCCGAGGTCCTCGGCGTCCTCGTGCGGCTCCTCGGGATTGACGTCGCGCCAGACTACCCCGAACCTCTGCCGCGGCTCGGCGAGGTCCAAGTTGAAGTTGCTGGGGCTTCTCTCTTCGAGGGTCATCACCTGGAGCCTGCCGCCCTTCTGCAGGGCGCCCGGCCTCTTGCTCCGGTACTCCGGGATGAAGCGGTAGAGGAAGCTCACCCTCGTCCCGGTGCCCCCTCGGTGTCCGGAACGTCGGCCACGACCTCGGCGTTGGGATCGTCGGGGATGCTCCCGCGGAAGTCGTCCTCGGCGAGGTACGCGATGCCGGTCTCCGGGTCTATGTCCACCGCCTCGTGCGAGAAGAAGCCCATCTCCCGGATCGGGGTCTTGGAGAGCTTGTTCGCCGGGTTCCTGGGGTCCACCTCGAAGACGTAGCCGTGGTTGGTCGTGAGGTCCTCCTCGCACGTGAGCCAGGTGCCCCACGGCGTCGCCCCACCCGCGCAGTTGTTAATCGTCCCCGAGGAGGTGACGTAGTCCCTTAGCTCCCTGCGGCTGTCGTTGTCCACGACGATCGCGGTGGTGCCGCCCGGGGAGGAGGGGTCGTAGGGGTTCACCGGGGGACCGGGTTGGGGTCGCCGGTGCGCTGCTCGTGGTTGCGTACCAGCACCGTGGTGCCCCTTTTCGGTCCCTTGAAGGCGGCCATACCGTCGAAGTCGCCTGGCACCAACGCGCCGTTGGAGAGCCTCGAGCCCTCCTCCGAGATGATCCGGTAGCGGAACCCGTTAGGGAGGTCGAGCAGCCCGTTCGGGTCCTCCACCAGCCGGCTGTCGAAGTCCGGCGCGGCGCTCTCCTGCGCCAGGACACCCTTCGAACCGAGCACGAGCGCCGCAGCGCTCATGCCGCCCACGCCTATGAACGACCGCCTGCTGATACGCCTGTCCCAGTTCCCCCGGATGCTCAAGTTGGCTCTCTTCCTAATCGCCTATTCGTCTTTGAGGACTACATATCCCACCTACGGGTAGCCCGTTCCTTAAGGCAGCGTAGCAGGTTGTGCCGTTTGGGGCATCCTTCGCACAAACCTTCGTCAGGCGCCAAACTTCTCAGAACCCCCTCAGGAAACTGTCCGAAAAGGGTTCGTCGGATAGTGATTGGCTACTCTAGCACGCATGAGGAAGACATACTCGACCGACCTCTCCGACGAAGAGTGGTCTTACATAGAGCCCCATCTGCCCGCACCTAACGCACCCGGACGACCCAGGCTGCACACCCTGCGTGAGATCCTCGATGCCATCTTC
>CADCUT010000018.1 GCA_902805975.1 uncultured Rubrobacteraceae bacterium
ACCGTGGCGTTGACGGCCTTGGCGATCTGGGCCTTGTCGTGCAGGATGCTCATCATCAGGCCGCGGTTGTACTTCATGACCGGGCACTGGCCCGTGAAGAACGCGTGGCTCTTGGCCCAGCCGAGGCCGAACCTTATCTTGAGCGTCCCCTCCTGCGCGTCCGGGTCCGCCGCCCCGGGGTCGCCCGTGACGTAAAGACCCGGGATGCCCAGGGAACCGCCCGCGCGGGTGACGGTCTGGACCTGGTTCAGGACGACCGCGGGTGCCTCCTCGCCCGGCCTGGCGGAGGCCTCGAAGCCGACCGCGTCAACGGCGCAGTCCACCTCGGGCTCGCCCACGATGCCGGCGATCTGCTCTTCGAGCGGCCCCTGGGAGACGTCGACCGTCTCGCAGCCGAAGGAGCGGGCCTGCGCCAGCCGCTCCTCGTTGAGGTCACCCACGATGACGACCGCGGCTCCGAGGAGCTGCGCCGAGTGGGCCGCGGCGAGGCCGACGGGACCGGCGCCGGCGACGTAGACCGTAGAACCCGTCGTTACCTGGGCCGTGTAGGCGCCGTGGTAGCCGGTCGGGAAGATGTCGCTTAGCATGGTGAGGTCCAGGATCTTCTCGAGCGCCTGGTCCCTGTCAGGGAACTTCAGGAGGTTGAAGTCCGCGAACGGCACGAGGACGTACTCGGCCTGGCCGCCTTCCCAACCACCCATGTCCACGTACCCGTAGGCGCTGCCGGCCCTCGCCGGGTTCACGTTCAGGCACACGCCGGTCTTGCGCTCCTTGCAGTTGCGGCACCGGCCGCAGGCGATGTTGAACGGCACCGAGCAGATGTCCCCGATGTCGAGGAACTGCACGTCGTCGCCCTTCTCGACGATCTCGCCCGTGATCTCGTGCCCCAGGGTCTGCCCTACGGGCGCCGTCGTCCGGCCGCGGACCATGTGCTGGTCGGACCCGCATATGTTCGTCGAGACGATCTTGAGCACCACCGCGTGCGGGGCCGCCTGGCTCATCCCCATCGCGCTCGCTACTTCTTGCGGAACCTCGAGCTTCGGGTACTCGGTGTTCTCCACCGCCACCTCGCCCGGACCCTTGTAAACCACTATCCTGTTGTCGGCCATAAGCCTAAGCTCCTATCTAGGATCTGGTCTATTTGCATAAACCTATGTAAACGCCCTTCTGGCGCATCGCTAGAGCCCTCCGCCGGGGCGACGGGGGCTGCTGCCTCTAGACGACCTCCTTTCCCTTCTTCCTCCCGGTAGTCGATTCACCGGACGCTTCGACACCGTAGCAGATGCCCAGATCTCGCACAACGCATCCCTACCGCCGGATCTGCGGCGCGCGATCCCCTCCGAAAGGGGGTATTCCGTAGTGGGTTTCACCGCGCTAGAATGGGGGGAGCATACGATGAAGGGAATGAATGGGGAGGGGCGGTCCACGGCTCTGCGGGCGCCCCGGTTGTTGTCAGGGATAGAGAGGAGCGGGGAGTGTTTCTCAAGCTCACCGAGAAGGACGGGCTCTGGAAGAAGATCCGGAACCACGTCGGAACGACGGTCGAACACCCGGTAAGCCCGGCGACCCGCAATATCCGCTCGCGCCTCTCGGACGACGGCGTGAAGAAGGCGGTGAGCGTCTGCCCGTACTGCGCGGTCGGCTGCTCCACCCTCGTCTACCACCGCGACGGCCGCATCATAGACATAGAGGGCAACCCGGACAGCCCCGTCAACGCGGGCACGCTCTGCCCCAAGGGCTCGGCCACCTTCGGCCTGCACAACTCGCCGTACCGCTGGACGAAGGTCCGCTACAGGCGCCCGTACTCGGGCGAGTGGGAGGACCTCTCGCTGGAGGAGGCGCTCGACATGATCGCCGCCCGCATGAAGGAGGCCCGCGACGAAAACTGGGAGGAGGACGACGAGGGCGGCAGGAAGCTCCGCCGCTCCCAGGCCGTCTCCTCCATCGGCGGGGCGACCATAGACAACGAGGAGAACTACCTCATCACCAAGCTCTTCCACTCGATGGGCTTTACCAGGATCACGAACCAGGCGCGCATATGACACTCCTCCACGGTGCCCGGTCTGGGCATCACGTACGGTAGGGGCGGCGCCACCACCTCGCTCCAAGACCTCCAGAACTCCGACTGCATCCTCATAGAGGGCTCGAACATGGCCGAGGCGCACCCGGTCGGGTTCCGCCACCCCATGATCGCCAAAGAGAAGAAGGGGGCGAAGCTGATCCACATAGACCCCCGCTTCACCCGCACGAGCGCCCTGTGCGACGTCTATGCCCCGATCCGGCCGGGCACGGACATCGCGTTTTTGGGCGGCCTGATCAACTACGTGCTCCAGAACGATGAGTTTTTCGAGGAGTACGTCAAGACCTACACGAACGCCGCGACCATCGTCACCGAGGACTTCGAGGACGCTGGGGCGACGGGCCTCTTCTCCGGTTGGGACGAGGACAAGACCCAGTACGACCCGTCGAGCTGGCGCTACGAGGGCCACCCGATAGACTACGCCGCCGTCGGCGGGAGCCAGGGCAACGTTATCGGCGAGGCCGGCGGGCAGAGCGAGATGCCCCCCGACCAGCCGCGCCCGACGGACATGACCCTCCAGCACGAGCGCTGCGTCTTCCAGATCCTCAAGCGCCACTTCGCCAAGTACACCCCGGAGATGGTCGAGAAGGTCTGCGGCACGCCGAGGGAGGCCTTCCAGGAGGTCGCGAGGCTCATCACGGAGAACTCCGGGCGCGATAAGACCACGGCGCTCGTCTACTCCGTCGGCTGGACCCAGCACTCAAAGGGCGTCCAGCTCATCCGCACGGCCGCCATCCTCCAGCTCCTGCTCGGCAACATCGGGCGCCCCGGCGGCGGCATCATGGCCCTCAGGGGGCACGCGACCATCCAGGGCTCCACGGACATAGCGACCCTCTACAACATCCTGCCCGGCTACCTCGGGATGCCCGACGCCAACAAGGACCACGATACCTGGCGGAGCTACGTCGAGGACAACACCGCCAGCACCGGCTGGCTCGCCAACTTCCCCAAGTACGCAACCAGCCTGATGAAGGCCTGGTACGGGGAGGCCTTCGACGCCGAAGAGGGCGCGCTTTTCGACCGCTTCCCGCGCATAAACGGGGATCACTCCTACTACCCCTCGATCATGGCGATGAAGGACGGGGAGGTAAAGGGTGCCTTCAACTTCGGCCAGAACTTCGCCGTCGGCGGCCCCCACGCCAACCTCGCCCGCGACGCCCTGCGCGCCCTCGACTGGCTCGTCGTCGTGGACGCCTACGAGATAGAGACCGCCACCGCCTGGAAGATGGACGGCGTAAAGCCCGAGGAGTGCGGGACGGAGG
>CADCUT010000019.1 GCA_902805975.1 uncultured Rubrobacteraceae bacterium
CGCCCCGGTCCCAGCCCACGTCCACGGCAGGCAGGAGGAGCGCTTCAAGGTCCTCTCCGGCAGGATGGGCGTGAGGTCCGGCGGGCGGGAGCGAATCCTTGCGGCCGGCGAGGAGGCGGTCGTGCCGGCAGGCACCCCGCACACGTTCTGGAACGCCTCCCGCACGGGCGAGGTCTTGCACCACGTGGTCGAGCTCAGGCCGGCCCTGAAGTCCGAGGGGTTCTTCGAGACGGTCTTCGGCCTGCAGCGGGACGGCAAGCTCGTGGCGGGCAAGGCACCGAACCCGCTCATGATGGCCCCCGTTGTCGTCGAGTACGAGAACTGGCTCGCGGGGCCGCCGGTGGCCCTGCAGAGGCTTCTCTTTACGCCCCTGGCCCTCCTCGGGCGTCTGCTCGGCTACCGGGCCGGCTACCCGAAGTACGGCGACGAACTTTAGAGAGGAGAACGCGATGGACAGAGAGCTGCACGTCGTCCTAGGGGCGAGCGGGGGTACGGGGGGCGCCCTGGTCCGGGAGTTGATCTCCCGCGGCCACCGCGTCCGGGCCGTGAGCCGTGGCGGCGGGGCCCCCGAAGGGGCCGAGGTCATGAAGGCCGACGTCTCCACCCCGGAGGGGGCCGGGGCCGCGAGCGCGGGTGCTGTGGTCGTCTACCACGCCGCCCAGCCCGCCTACACGAAGTGGGCCGAGGAGTTCCTACCGATGACGGAGAACGTGATCCGGGGCGCGGCAGCCGCCGGCGCGAAGCTCGTCTTCGCCGACAACCTCTACATGTACGGCCCACAGGCCACCCAGCCGATGACCGAGGAGACACCGCAGAAGGCCGGGGGCAAGAAGGGCAAGACCCGCATCCTCATGGCCGGGCGGCTCCTGGATGCCCACCGCTCCGGGCGGGTGCGGGTCGCCGTCGGGAGGTCCTCTGACTACTACGGGCCAGGGGGAACCGGCACCATAGCGGGCGAGACAGTCTTCGGGGCGGCGCTCGCGGGCAAGACGGTGCGCTGGCCGGGCTCGCTCGACGCGCCGCACACCTTCAACTTTCTGCCCGACATGGCCCGCGCCCTCGTCACGCTGGGCGAGCGCGCGGAGGCCGACGGCGAGGTCTGGCACCTGCCGGCCGCCGAACCGATCACGGGCCGGAGGTTCCTTGACCTGGTCTCCGAGGTGACGGGCCGCCCGGTAAGGGCGAGCGTAACCTCGAGGACGGCGCTTCGGGCCATCGGCCTCTTCTCGCCGTTTATCCGCGAGCTAACCGAGACCGTCTACCAGTTCGAGGGACCCTTCGTCTCGGACGCATCGAAGTTCGAGCGGACCTTCGGCCCCTTCGAGCAGACCCCGCACCCGGAGGCGGTCGCGCGCACCGTCACCTGGTTCCGCGGCCGGCGGGGCTGAGATGCGGAGCCTGCGGGCGCCCTCCGGGTCCCGGCTGCTGTAGAGTACGTCCGTGCGCGACGCTGACCCCCGGCTCTCGAAGCTCGTCCTGGCCCACGCCGCCCTCGGCGCGGCCCTGAACCTGACCGGTGCCGTGCGGTCCGGCGGGCCGGGCCGGGCCGCCGGGCTCTTCGCGCTGGGCGTCGGCCTGCCCGCCGCCGGGGAGCTCCTCGCCACGGGCCCGCTCCGGCTCCTGCGCCACCGCACGAGGCCCCGGGCCGCGGGCGTTCCCGTCGCCATCCTCCTCGGCTGGTACTGCGCCGTAAACGGCTCCCTCGCCGTCGCGGAGGACGCCCTCGATGCCCTACCCCTGGACGAGGACGTTCGGGAGAGGCTCCTGCCCCTCGGCGCGGCCCTCGTCGGGACGAGCCTCGACCTAATCCTGGACCCCGCCGGGCTCGACGCCGGCCTGTGGGAGTGGAGCGGCGACGGCGCCTACGCTTCCGGGGTGACCGGAGCCAACGGTCGTAGCGGCGTGCCGCTCGTCAACTACGCGGGCTGGCTCCTTCTCGTCGCCGGCGTCGCGTCCGTCTACGGGCGGCTCTTCGGGGAGCGGCGCACCTCCGGACGGCTCCCGGCGCTGCTCCTCCTGCCGTACTACCTCGCGGCCGTCGCCTGGGCGGCAAAGAGGCGCGGGCACCGGTACCTGATCTATTCGGCTCTGTTCCCCGTCGCCTTCGCCCTCTCGCTCAAGAAGCCGGGCCGTTAGGTTGGTCCCCCACCGCGCGTCTTGAAGAGGGAGGCGGCTATCGAGACGGCGACGACCGTGGCGATAAAGGGCAGGGAGACCCAGATCGGGACCTTCGCGTCGAAGAGGCCCGAGTAGAAGAACTTGGCGCCGACAAAGACGAGGACCACCGAGAGCCCGAGGCTCAGGTAGACGAACCGGTCGATCATGCCGGCAAGCATGAAGTACAGGGGTCTCAGGCCGAGCACCGCGAAGGCGTTGGTGCTCCACACGACGAACACGCTCGAAGTTATGGAGAAGATCGCCGGTATCGAGTCCACGGCGAAGACGACGTCCGTCGTCCCGATCATGATGATGACCGCGAAGAGCGGCGTCGCCATCAGCTTGCCGGAGTGGCGGACAAAGAACCTGTCGCCCCGGAAGTCTTCCGTCATGGGCACGACGCGCCGGACCAGGCGCAGGACGGGGTTGCGCTCGGGGTGGACCTCCGTGTCCCGGTGGAGTGCCATCCTGATGCCCGTGTAGATCAGGAACGCCCCGAAGACGTAGACCATCCAGCCGTAGCGCTCCAGAAGCTCAGCCCCAATGGCGATAAAGAAGCCCCGCAGCACGAGGGCACCTACGATGCCCCACAGGAGCACCCGGTACTGGTATCGCGAGGGCACCGCGAAGTACGAGAAGATCAGGGCAAACACGAACACGTTGTCCACCGACAGACTCTTCTCGACGATGTAGCCGGTAAAGTACTCGCCGCCCCGCTCGGGCCCCGCCACGAGAAACACGACCACGCCGAAGAGCAGGGCCAGCCCGATCCAGAAACCGCTCAGAACGGTGGCCCGCCGGAAGCTTATCTCGCGCTCCCCCCGCGCCAACACGAGCAGATCCAACACCAGCAAACCGACGATGAGGGCCGTGAACCCGACCCAGGCCCACAGGGGAAAGACGCTCAACGCCCCACCCCCAAGCCATGCCCATCACGGCACGTTCTCGACGACCTCGCGTACCACGACGCTCCGAATGACGGCATGGACCATCTCCCTTCGGACGGACCGTGGAGGCGATCTCGATGGGCGACCACGGTCAGGTTTACCTGCGTGGTCTCGCCCACCGCGCCGGACGCGGCTGGCCGGCCGGGAGCCGGAGGCTCCGTACTGTCGGCCGGGACCACCCGTTTGGAACGGGCGGCTACTCCCCAATGGCAATTAATTTACTCGACAAACCCCGCCGCGTCAACGCGATAATGTTCCTACCGCCGCACTGTACGTCGGGCCCAAAAGCGGATACCTTGACCCCGGAACTACTCTCGACAAGGAGGGCGCGTGAGCCCGAAGCCCGTGATACTTGACGTGGACCCCGGCCACGACGACGCCGTGGCCATCATGATGGCCTGCGGCTCGCCGGGGCTCGACCTTCGGGCGGTGACCACGGTCGCGGGCAACGCGACGCTCCCGAAGACCACGCGCAACGCGCTGCGTATCCTGTCCCTGATTGGGCACACGGACGTGCCCGTCGGCGCCGGCGCCCCCGAACCGCTCGAACGGCCGCTGCGCACCGCCGAGGACATCCACGGCGAGAGCGGGATGGACGGGCCCGAGATCCCGGAGCCCACCTTCGAGGTGAACAAGCTCGACGCCGTAGAGGTAATGGCCGATGCGATACAGGAGTCTTCGGAACCCGTGACCCTGATACCGGTCGGCCCGCTCACCAACATCGCTACCTTCCTCCGGAAGTACCCGGACCTGAAGGGTAGGATCTCCCGCGTCTCGCTCATGGGCGGGAGCATGGGTCTCGGCAACACGACACCTGCAGCAGAGTTCAACGTCTACGTGGACCCGGAGGCCGCCCGCGAGGTCTTCAGGTCGGGCCTCCCCATCACCATGTGCGGCCTCGACGTGACCCACCAGGCCGGCGCCGGCAGGACCGAACGGGACCGTCTGCGGGGCATCGGGGAGGTCGGGGAGGTTGTCGCCGGGTTCCTGGACTTTTTCGCCGGGACCTACGAGCGGGTCTTCGGCTTCGACGCCCCGCCCCTGCACGACCCCGTCGCGGTCGCGGCGGTCCTGGAACCGGGCCTGCTGAAGACTCGTCGCATGAACGTGGAAGTCGAGTGCGAGAGCGACCTGACCCGCGGCGAGACCGTCTGCGACTTTCACGGCGTAACCGGCAGACCCCCGAACGCCGAGGTCGGCGTCGGGCTCGACCGGGAAGCCTTCTTCGACCTGCTCCTCGACTCCTTAAAGCGCCTGTAGGGGCGTCTCGCGAGACGCCCCTCGCTAATCCTCCTCGACCCGCGCCTCCCGGAGCGTCCGGACGACGAAGGCGTTGAACCCGGCGAAGGCGGCCGCGTTCCCGGGTGAGACCTCCAACTCGGCGTGGTCTATGGCCGGCGTGACGGTCACGCGGAGGTCGGGTGCTATGGCGTCCAGGTTGTGGGACTCTGAGGCCGGAAAGTACTTGTCCTCCGGCCCGGTGGCGACCTCGACGGGGGACCGTATCCGTCCCGTCCTGGCGAGCGGCGAGAAGGCTTCGAGGTCTTCTTTCACCGCGTCCGGAAGACCTGCATAGAGGTCGTCGAAGCGGGCGGGGTCTCTGTTGGCGAGCAGCGCGACCACCGCCGCGGCGTCCGGGCCGAGGTCCCCCGTCCGGCGCTCGCGGAGGCCGCCAAGCGGGTTCTGGTTCTCGCGGCCGGTGGCTTCGATCTCGGCGGAGAGCCTCTGCCGGTCCTCGCCGGGGGGGAGCGCGGCTATCACGGAGCGGGCGACGACGTAGGAGAGGAAGGGGTCGGCGTCGTGGCGGGCGAAGTCCTCCTCCATCTCGTAGGCGCCCGTGGTGGCGACGTTCAGGACGGTCCGGATGTCCGAGTACGGGGCGACGCCGGCGACCAGAGAGACGCCGTCGTCCACGTCGGGCCTCTGGGCGGCGAGGAGGGCGAGGGTGGCCCCGGTCGAGATGCCGACCATCGAGACCTCGCCGTCTGCGGCGTCCGGGCGGCCGGAGACGGCGCGGGCCACCTCGGCGGTCTCGGCCACCGTCTCGGGGGTGATCCTGTCCTCCATCAAGCCCGGAAGGTCCGGCAAGACCACGAGGTACCCGGCCCTCGCGAACCCCTCCGCCAGCCGCCGCGCCTCGGGCAGCCTCCGGCCCTCGGGCACCGTGCCGTTGACGAAGAAGACCGCCGGCCACGGGCCCTCTCCCCCGGGACGCGCGATCAGGGCCGGGTTACCGGCGACGGTCCCGTCGGCGAAGCGCGGCTCGCCGCTGACGGCCTCGGCCGCGGGCGTCAGGACCGGGGCGTCAAGCACGGAGGAGATCACCACGACGGCCCGGGCCTGCGCGTCGACCCACGACCAGAAAACGGCCAGAACCCCGACGATTATCGCCAGCGGCACGAGCAGGATGGCGAGCCAGCGCCGCCGCCTGAACTTCGTCTCCCTACGGACCCTAACCCGCAAAGCCTCTCCCGCCGGAGACACCTTTCCGCCCCTAACTATGCTACGGGTCATATTCTCTGTCTACGTCTGGTTTGTAGGGGACGGTCTTGAGACCCGCCCGCCCACCATTCGTGTGCGGGGAATGCCGCAGGCCTCCGTCAGACTTTTTCGAGCGGGCGGTGGGGCTCCGGCGGCAGCTCGACGCGGATCCCGTCCCCGGGCCGCACCCCGCCCCCGGTGACCACGACGGCCATGATGCCGGCCTTTCGAACGAGGTTGCCCGCCTCGTCGCGGTCGAGCACGGCCTCCATGAGGCCCGGTTGGAGGCCGTCGAGCTGCTTGCAGGGGTTGCGCAGGCCCGTTACCTCGACGGACGCCGTGCCGCCGAGGAGCAGCGTGGTCC
Organism: uncultured Rubrobacteraceae bacterium; assembly: GCA_902805975.1. Taxonomy (GTDB): domain Bacteria; phylum Actinomycetota; class Rubrobacteria; order Rubrobacterales; family Rubrobacteraceae; genus Rubrobacter_D. The sequence goes on from CADCUT010000019.1 coordinate 5,950, forward strand.
CGGTCGGCAGGCCGAGCAGGTCGACGCCGCGGGTCGTTACGTTCTCGCCCATCGCGCCGGCCGAGACGTCGAAGCCCACGGCCCGCAGCTCGTCGTGAAGCTCCGCGTGGATGAGGTGCACCTGCATGAGGTTCGGCTGTGTGGGGTCCTGCCTGACGCGGGAGCGGTGTCTTACCGTCTCGCCCATGTGGGCGTCGCCTGGGCGTCGCCCTCCACGCCGAGCCCGGCCAGGAGCCGGATGCCTTTCTCGGCCGGTTTGCCGAAGGTGTGCCCCGCGCTGCGGCCCACCGAGGTCACCAGCCCCGTCATCGGGGCGTGCCCTCTCCGGACGCGGCGGGCCGCAGGCCGGGGAGGCCGTCGATGCTCGAGACGCTCTAAGGCCGGGTGCGGCCCCTCAAGCCGGCGGGCCAGGAGTCGGTTCGGGGGAAGCCGACCAATTCTCTGCCTCGGGCGGCTACCCGTTCACCGCGCGGCGCGTATACTCTCCGACCGTGACCGGAGGGGACAACATGACGTTCGGGCCGTGGGGGGAGGCGGCGCTCGGGGCCCGGGAGGTTCTCGCGCGGGCGACCCGGCGCTCGGTGGCGGGGTGGCGCGACGCGGTGGCCGCCGGCGTGACAGACCCGGCCGCCCCCTTCCGCCTCGGCGACCTCTCGCGCTCGCAGTGGTTCCTCTGGACGGGCGCGAACCTGGCCGCCGGCGAGCGGGCGGGCCGGGGAACCGCGGCGGGACGGGCCTTTCCTTCGAGGGCGCTCGTGCTCGGGACGCTTGCGGCGGACCTGTACCTGGCCTACACCACGCTCAAGGAGAGGGGTCGATGGCTGCCCGGGACCGTCGGGGAGGCTGACTGGGAGCTGGCGCACCGGCGGGGGGCCGGGGAACTGCTCGACGCGGCGCAGGCGCTCGGGGGAACGCTCATCAAAGCGGGCCAGTTCGCCTCCTCCCGCCCCGACCTCCTACCCGCCGCCTACACCGAAGAGCTGTCCTCGCTGCAGGACCGCGTCCCCCCGCAGCCGCCCGGCGTTATCGAGGCGGCCGTCGGCCGCGAGCTCGGGCGCCCGGTAGACGAGGTCTTCTCCGGCTTCGACCGCGAGCCCGTCGCGGCCGCCTCCATAGCCCAGGTCCACCGCGCGACGCTGCGCGACGGGCGGGAGGTGGCGGTAAAGGTCCAGTACCCCGGCATCCCGGGACTGATCGAGGCCGACCTCGAGGCCCTGGAAGCCATCTTCGACGCCATCGCCCGGCTGGAGCCCTCGGTGCGCCTGCGGCCCATCGCCGACTACCTCCGCTGGACCCTCCCCCTGGAGCTCGACTTCCGCCGCGAGGCCGCGGCGATGGCGAACCTGCGGCGGACGCTCTCGCACCGCGGCGACGTGGTTGTGCCCGAGGCCGTGGATGACCTGACCACCGAACGGCTGCTCGTCATGGACTTTGTGGAGGGGATCAGGATCTCCGATAGCGAAGCCCTCGCCGCCGCCGGCATCGACCCGGCCGCGGTAGCGCAGACGCTCAACGACGCCTTCGCCGAGGGGCTCTTCCGGCGCGGTGTCCTCCACGCCGACCCGCACCCCGGCAACCTCCTCGTCCAGCCGGGCCCGGACGGCCCGCGCCTGGTCCTGCTAGACCACGGCCTCACCATGGAACTCGAGCCCTCCTTCGTGGCCACGCTCGCCCGGATGGTCGGCGCCATGAGGGAGGGGGATATCGGGGCACTGACCCTCTCCTTGGGCGAGGCCGGGCTGCCTGTCGGGCCTGAGACGGACGTGGAGACCCTGCTAGGCATCGTCGGCGTCCTGCTCGGCGGGGATCGCCCCGAGGCCCGTCCGGAGCTCGGGGAGCTCGGGCGCGGCCTCGGGGCGAGCGTTGGGGACCTGCCGCCCAGGCTGCTACTCGTGGGGCGCGCCATCGGGCTGCTAGACGGTATCACCCGCGCGCTCGACCCTGACCTCGACGTGCTGGAGATCGTCGCGCGCCACACCGACGACCCGTAGAGAACGGTCTGCGGGGCTACCCGGCTGGGTCTCGGCGGGACCGGGAGTAGAACCCGTCCATCAGGGGGGCGCAGATCTCCTCTACTATCTTCACCTGTTCGGGGGTGAGGTCCTCCTCCCAACCTCCCGGGGAGGCCTTCCGGTAGAACTTCCCCTGCCCCTTCATGTCCTCGGGGATGGCCTCCCAGGAGTGCTTCTCGACCGCCCGGGCGAGCGCGTCCCCGTCCACCTCTATCCCGAGATCCGAGTAGACGCGACTCATGGCGCCCGCGGCGTCGGCCAGCAGGTCCTCGTAGCGGACGAGGGACTTCGGTCCCCCGTGGTCGTCGAAGGCCTGCCTGGCCCTCTCCATGTTCCGCACGTACTTTTTGGCTGACCGCTTCACCACGGCGTCCGGCCGTTTGGCGGTAAGGGACTTGCGGCCGGAGCCCGCGGCCCGGCGCTGCTCCTTCTGCCAGCTGCCGTCGCGCGTTGCGTCCAGGGAGGAGGAGACCACGTCCCTCGGGTCGCGGACGAGCAGGATCATGCGGCTCTCTGGCAGCGCCTCCATGAGGAAGGGCGCGCCCACGCCCCCGCCAGGCTCCTTTACGACGAGGAAGTCCTCAGAGCCTAAAGATGGGAAGGCGTAGCGGGCGCCGGTCAGGACGAAGTGCCGGATCGAACCGATCCAGGCCGGCCGCGCAGGGGTGCCCATGATGAAGTTGGCCGACTCGGTCTTGGCCTTCGGGTTGTTCTCGTAGAACTCCCCGAAGAGATGGCCGACCCGCGGCTCCTTCCAGACCTGCGTGCCGTCCATCTCGCCCATCATCGAGGCGAGCCACGTGCTCCCGCTCCTGGCGACACAGAAGATCCAGACGACGTTCGCCGGGCTCAGGCCCTCGCCGGGCTCCTCGGTGGCGACCACCACCCGCGGGCGCCCGGCGCCGACCGAGGCCACCCGGCGCCTGAGGACGGCCAGCTTCGGGTACCGCGCGGAGGCCCGCCGCCAAGCCCACAAACCCCTGCTCTTTATACGTGATCCGATAGACGCCCTCATCACATCCCCAACCAGAGTCGCTTGCCCAGAATCGCCGCGGTCAGGTTAGAGCATCCGGCGCCTCTCGTCTAATCGCCGGTCGAGCCTGCGGTACGACCGTCCGTTGTCTCGTCCCAAGGCGGCGCCCGGACGTTCAAGGGCGTTCCGAAATCGTAGTACTCGGTGACCACTCCTCTCCGCCGCCGTCTCCCTGGGGGCGACCTGCACGGTCTCGATGGTGTTGGGCCGCCGGCGTCCGCCTCTCCGAAGAAACCCCGTCCTGTGGGGAACCGCACGCGTTCGCGAGAGAGCCCATCATCAGCAAGACCAGAAGCTCTCTCACGGTACTTCCCTGCCGGAACGGGCGCGCGTACCCGTTCGCTCTCGGCCTCGCCCCAACGATCACGGGCCGCACCGCCGGGCGCATGGGACAGGGGGAATTTTTCTCCGGAGCCTGGGTGTGATCTTCCCCGTCCGCAGCCCGCTTTTCGATCTCGTAGACTTACCCTGACGGAAACTCGAGAAGGAGCCACAGATGGCAGACCTACCGCAGCAGGGCCAGCCCCTCCCCCAGATGGACCTCACGGCCGAGGACGGGGGCCACGTCGGGACGGAGGACCTCACCGGCCAGAAGACCGTCCTCTACTTCTACCCCAAAGACGACACCCCCGGCTGCACCAAGGAGGCGTGCGCCTTCCGCGACCGCATGGGGGACTACGGCGAGGCCGGCATAAAGGTCTACGGGGTCTCGCTCGACTCCCCGGAGTCCCACCGCGCGTTCCGGGAGAAGTACGGCCTCAACTTCCCGCTCCTCACGGACGAGGGCGGCCGGGCCGCCGAGACCCTTGGCATACTGAGGGACAACGGAGAGGTCGCGAACCGCGTCACCTTCCTGCTCACCGCGGACGGGAACGTCGCCAGGGTCTACCCTGAGGTCTCCCCCGAGACCCACGCCGACGAGATCCTCGAGGACGCCCACTCGATCTAGGCGGAAGGTTTTGAGGTTCCAGGTTTTGAGGGGTTGGTAGGGCGGGAATGCCGGGGATCTCTCTGAGGCTGGTCCTTGGGGCGATGTCCGGCTCCACGCCGCACCCCTGACACCTCAGAGCCTTGCGCCTTCTCCGAAGCTTGCCAATGGGTCTTTGTTTCGGCCCCTCGGGGTAAGAAGGAGGCAGAGTAGAGAGATACAACCTGCGGCAGGAGGTCGAGATGAGCGACGCAAGTGGTGGAGACAGGTTTCAGGAGTTGGAGCAGGCGTACAACGAGTACACCGTCTACGACCAGCACTACGAGAAGGTCGGCAAGGTCGATGACATCTTCGTGGACGAGAACGACCAGCCCGAGTACATCGGCGTCAAGACGGGTTTCTTAGGGATGAAGTCCACCCTGATCCCGATAGAGCTCGTCCGCGTGAACGACCGGCGCAAGCTGCTCGAGATCGCCGCCGACGAGGAGGCCATAAAGAACGCCCCGACCTTCGACAACGACGGCGACATCACGCCCGAGTACGAGGACCAGGTCCACGGCTACTTCGGCCTACAGCGCCCGCCCCACATGCAGGGCAGCGGCGGCTACGGTGGCTACTACGACTCACCCGCGCAGGACGCCGCGCGGGAAGATGACTTGCGCCGCTCGGTCGACACCGAGTTCGGCGAGCGCACGGGTTCCTCCGCGGGTTCCCCGGCGCCCTCGACGGGGTCCACCTCCCCGGGCGACACCAGCACGGGCGGCGCCAACCTCGACGTCCCGCTCGGAGAACCGGCGCCGTCCGCCCAACCGTCGCGGGAGGAGCCCGCGGCCTCCGGCGGTCCTCCCACCGCGGACCCGCTCGACGCCGACGCGGCGACGCGCACGGGTGGGGATACGCGCGACGACGCCGAGGTCCAGGGCGACAGGAACGTCAGGGTCTACAAGCGGGCGGCCCGCCCCTCCCGCTAGCGGCGGCAACGCAGGCCTGGAAGTCCGGGTGCCGTCCCGCGTATAGAATGGTCCGAACGGTAGGGGTCCGAGAGGCCGCGCTCGCGGCACGGGGAGGTCGTTTACGGTGGAAGCGCAACTGCAGTACGGAACGGACAACCTTAGCGTCGAGGTGCCGTCCTCGAACGTCACCGTGCTGGCGCCAAGGCCCGAGGAGGGTCTGCCCGACGAGGCGGCGGCCTTCCGAGAGGCGGTGCGGGAGCCTATCGGCTCGGCGCCGCTGAAGGAGCTCGTCGGCGCCGGCGAGAAGCTCGCCGTCGTGATCCCGGACATAACCCGCGCCCTCCCCCGCGAACGCCTCCTGCCCTGGCTCTTCGAGGAGCTCTCCCACGTCCCGCCCGAGAACGTAACCATCGTCAACGGCACCGGCTCCCACCGCGCCAACACCGAGGAAGAGCTCGTGGCGATGGTCGGGGAGGAGGTCTACGAGAGGTACAGCGTCGTCAACCACGACGCCCACGACCCGGGCACACTCCTCCTCGCCGGCACGACGCCCGAGGGCCGGGAGGTGTACATGAACCGCGAGTACGTCGAGGCCGACCGGCGGGTCGTGATGGGGTTTATCGAGCCGCACTTCATGGCGGGTTTTAGCGGCGGGTACAAGGGCGTCTTCCCGGCCGTGGCCGACGTCGACTCGATCATGCACTACCACAGGGCCGCGGTCATCGGGCACGAGCGGAGCACGTGGGGTGTGATGGAGGAGAACCCGACGCAGGACCAGATCCGTCAGAACGGCTCCCTCCTCCCGCTCGACTTCTGCGTAAACGTGACCCTCAACCGCGAACGCGAGATCACCGGCTTCTACTGCGGCGACCCGATCGCCGCCCACGAGAGGGGCTGCGAGGCGAGCAAGGCCTCCGTCATGGTCCCCTGCGAGCACGAGTACCCCATCGTCGTCACCACCAATGGCGGCTACCCGCTGGACCAGAACCTCTACCAGGCCGTGAAAGGCATGTCCGCAGCGGCCCAGATCGTCTCGGACGGCGGCCTCATCATCTCCGTCGCCCGCTGCAACGACGGCTTCCCCGACCACGGCAACTTCCGCGACATGCTCCTCGAACACGACTCCCCGGAAGCGATGCTCGAGACCATCTATGCCCCCGGCTTCCAGAAGTACGACCAGTGGCAGGTCCAGCTCTTCGCCCACATCCTGCAGAAGGCCCGCGTCGCCCTCCACAGCGAGATAGAAGCCGAAGACGTCCGAAACGTTCACCTAGAACCCGTAGATGACATAGCGGCGAGGATCTCCGAGGAGCTGGAGAACATCGGACCGGACGCCCCCATAGCCATCCTCCCCGAGGGACCGATGGCCGTACCCTACCTGGAGCGCGCGCCCGTCGGCGCCTGAGCCTCGACGGGGCCGGCGCACGCAGGCTCCGCCACCTACAACCCTACCCACAGCACTTATGGTCGGCGAGGACCCTGTCGATCACGCGCCGCGACGTCTCCGCCTCCGGCGGGTTCGTCCCGGCGTTATCGGCGAGCATGATCAGGGCCTTCCACAGCGACCAGCCGCGCCCCCGCGCCCAGGCCGCGTCGTCGAGCCCGATGGCCCCGCGGAACGCCTCCCGGCCTCCGTCGTCGAGAAAGGTCCACGCGATCGCCAAATCGCACGAGGGGTCGCCCACACCCGAGGTCCCGAAGTCGATAACGGCGCTCAGGCGCCCGTCCCTGACAAGAAGGTTCCCGGCGGCGACGTCGCCGTGGAAAGGGACGGGCGGGCCGTGCCAGGCCGCTGTGAGGGCCGCTTCCCACACGGCGCCCGCCGCGCCGGCTTCGATCTCGCCGTCGAGGGCGGAGATGGCCCGCCGGGTCTCCGCGTCGTAGACCGTCAGCGGTCCGCCGCGGAAAAAGTTGTGCGGTCCGGGCGGCGGGCCGTCGGCGGGATCTATCCGGTACAGGGCGGCAAGGAAATCGGCGAGCGCGGTCGCGAACTCGCCGGTGTCGTCGATGCGCCCGACCGTCGCGGGCTCGCCCTCGAGCCAACGGTAGACGGACCAGGGAAAGGGATAATCGTCCGACGGGACGCCCTTGGCCAGGGGCGCGGGGATCGGAAGCGGAAGGAGTGGCGCGAGCCTCGGCAACCAGCGGTGTTCTTTCTCCACCTGAGGCGCGTAAGGGGCGGCGCTGGGCAGGCGCACGCTCATCTTCTCCCCGAGCCGGAATGTGGTGTTGTCCCATCCGTCGTGCTCGACGGGTCTTACGGACAGGCCCACCCACCGTGGGAACTGCGCGGCGACCAACCGGCCCACGAGCGCCGCGTCGATGTGTGCCCCATCTGCGTGCGTCTTCTTGCTAGACATCCCCGTCTCCCGCCGATCACCGGCGACATCCGGCCCCTTCGATGCTCCCCGTGGCCCCCGTCAGGCCCGGGCGCCGCCCTCCAGGAAGCGTGTGAGGCGCAGGTGGACGCCCTCGTCCTCGTCCGTGACGTAGTAGGCGTGGTCGTTGCCGGCGATGGCGAGGCCCTCGACGCGCGGGAGCCTCGGGAACTCGCGGACGAACTCGCCCTCCAGCTCGCCGGAGTGGGAGCCTTCCGGTATGGGACAGCGAAAGTGGGTTGCGACGGTCTCCCGGCCACCGGGGTAGTCCTGGATCAGCACGCTACCCTTGTCGCGGCTGTCCACGTTGCCCGTGACGAGGTGCAACTCTTCGCCACCTTCCGTGGGGTGGAGGGCGAGGTCGCGGACACCGGCGATCTCGCCGCCTTCGCCCACGGCATCAACGGTCCAGAAGCCGAGGACCTCGGGCAGGTCGTCACCCTCGAAGAGGCGGTCTATGCCCATGATCTCGACGAGTAGCGGACGCCCATTCGCGGCGGTCGGGAAGCGCAGGCCGAGGAGGAGCGTGCCGTCCTGGCGAAAGGCGGCGCCCTCTATGTTGATGGGGTAGTCGTCCTCGTGGACGAGGCCGGACCACTTCTTTTTCTCCTTTCGGCCGCGTTCTATGGTGGCGTCTATGAGGGCCTCGCGGGCTTGTTCTCCTAGCGGTATAAGGTCGATGCCGTGCCGGTCGAAGGCGTCGTTGATGACGCGGTGGAGGGCGAAGGAGCGGCGGGCGACCTCGAGGTCCATCGCCGGGTCTTCGGTGACGTTCCCGACCTCGGCCTCGCGGAAGCGGGCGACAAAGCCCCTCTTGGGCTGGAGCGGCCCCGATTTGCTGCCGAAGTGGGAGCCGAGGATGTAGACCGTGCCGCTTGCGTGGTCGCGTGTGATCGCCTCGGCGTCCTCCGTCTTGCCGGTGTCTCCGGTCACCCGGGCGTGCAGGCGCTCTATCTCCCAGCCCTCCTCCTGCGGGGAGCCGCGGCGGTGTCCGATGGCGGCGACGCAGTCCTCGATCTTTCCCTCATCCATTACCGCCCAGAACCCGAGGTCCCACCCGTGCGTCCCGAGTAACTCCGCATCTTCTATGACCAGCAGCCCGGAGGCCTCGTTCGGATGCAGGTTTAGGTCCATCTGAAAGAGCCCGTCGTCCACCACACCTCTCCTCCCTGTCGATGCAACGCCCCATACTACGCGAACGGGACCCAGAGGTTTCGCCATCACCCCCGCATGTTGCGAAAATATTGCAATGGTGTTTCGGCGTGTTACAGTCCCTGCGTCTTGTCGAAGGTTATCCCGAACAAGGTTTTCGTGGCGGCGATCCTCGGGTTGCTGGTGGTCGCGCTCGCATTTTTCCTGCCAAGGGACGGGGTGGAGCGGGAGGCCGTCGCCGACGTCGCCCCCGTCCGGAGTTCTGACGTGTCCGGCGCGCCCCGGACTCCGGAGAGGGCGGACGTTCGAAGCATGGTCGCGTCGTACTACGCGAACGTGTTGAAGGGGAACCCGACGGCCAGCGGGGAGCCCTACGAGCCGGGGCGGTACACGGCGGCCCACAAGAGACTGCCGCTCGGGACGGAGTTGCGGGTGGCCTACGGCGGCGAGGCCGTCGAGGTGGTCGTCAACGACCGGGGGCCGTTCGTGGCGGGGCGGGACATAGATCTCTCGCTCGCGGCTGCACAGGAGATCGGGCTGATAGGCCCGGGCACCGCGCCGGTAAGGGTCGTCGTTAACGATACGCCCTAGGCTCCTACCCACGGGAGGCTTTCAGCTTCTCAAGAACTCCAGCACGAGACGGTTGAACTCTCCGGGGCGTTCCATGTTCGGCAGGTGGGCGGTGCCGGGCATCACGACCTTGCGGACGTTCGGCAGTTCCTCTGCCAGCAGGTCGGCGGCGGCCAGGGTTCTTGGACGGTCTTCGTCGCCGACTACGACGAGGGTGGGGGCATGGATCTGCGGGAGGCGGGTCGCCGCCGGGGGTTGGGGTTCGAGTTCCTCGTCTATCCCGAGGGCTTCGTTTTTGAGGGCGATCAGGTTCATCTCCCTCACGAGGTCGCGCACGGCCGGGTCCACGGCGCCGGGACCGCGGCCGGGCCCGTCCACCCACATCCTGACCTCGAGCTCGGAGACCCGCTCGAGGTCCCCGGCATCGTCCGCGGCGACCAGCTCGTCCCACTCCTCCGGCGGCTCCTCATCGAACTCGAAGCCGCCGACCGCGGCTCCCACAAGGACCAGCGCCCCGATCCTCCCCGGGTTCTCAAGCGCGAAGTCCAGGACCGCGCCGCCGCCCCGCGAGCAGCCCACGAACGAGGCGCGTTCGACCTCCAGGGCGTCGAGCAGGACGCGCAGGTCGGCGTGGTGGGAGTAGGGGCCTTCCACCATCGGGGACCGGCCGAACCCGCGCATGTCGTGCCGGATGGTCCGGTAATGCGCGGAGAAGGCGTCCACCTGGGTGTCCCACATCCTCGCGTCCGCGATGCCGGCGTGTACCAGCACGAGCGGCTCGCCCCCGCCGCCGGCCTCGTAGTACAGCTCCGCGCCATTCACGGCTACCGTTCCGGTGGTTCGGGACATCAATCCTCCTTGCGCAGTCCCGGACGGTCTAGTCCGGCGCGAGGCCCTTTTCTCGCAGCTCCTTCAGGGCTTTGGGCGATTTTTCCAGAGCATCCAACCCCATACCCGACAGCACCTCCGGGGCCTTGGTGAACTGGACGTCGCTGTACTCGACCACCTGCCAGCGGTTGCCCCACGGGTCGATAAAGTCGAGGCCCCTCCCTGGCAGTACCTCTACCTCCATCTCCCTCAGCGCCCGCCGGACGGCCCTCCTGTCGTCCACGACGACGCCGACGTGGCGGTGCGAGTCGGGCGGCTGGGTCATGTCTCCGACGACGGCGATAAACTGGTCCCCGGCGTCGATAAACGCCATCTTCGGCCCGCGCCCGCGCAGCTCGAAGGCGAAGATGCGCCCGTAGAACTCGAGCGCCTCGTCGACATCTTCGACCTCGACGGCCACATGGTTGAACCCGACCAGCCTGGCGCGCGTCTCCATGCCCAAATTATCCCCCTTCGGCGGACTATCCGCCACCCGACGGGCCGGACCTCAAAGTTGCGGCAGGACCCTTCCCGCCATAGCCTCCAGGCCATCGACGTCGTCCACCTCAAGCCACTGCAGCATCACCCGCTGCACGCCGGCGTCGGAGAGCCGGCCGAGCCGGTCGACGAACTCGTCCACGGTACCGGCGATGACGGCGTCGGCCAGCTCCTCGCGGGGGAGACCGTCCAGCTTGCGGTCCACCTCAGCCTCCGTGCGGCCGAAGACGGCCCGGGTCATAAGGGTCCGGCGCACCTCCTCCGGCGGACGACCGGCCTCCCGCAGCAACCCGTCCAGCCGGGCGTTGAGGTCCGCGAACTCGTCGGCCGTCAAGAAGACCCCGTTCCACTCGTCGGCGTGGCGGACGACGAGCCGCAGCGTCCGGCGCGGGCCGTTGCCACCGATAACTACCGGTACACCGCCGGGCCTTGGGGAACGGGGCATCAGCAGCGCGTCGCGCAGACGGTAGAACTCACCGGCGAAGGAGACCGGCTCCTCGTTGCGCAGGAGCCGGGTCACGACCTCGAGGCCCTCCTCCAAGCGGGCGAAGCGGCGGCCGGTGTCGAGCAG
>CADCUT010000020.1 GCA_902805975.1 uncultured Rubrobacteraceae bacterium
GTGCCGCCAACACCTACAGGGCGCTCGCAGACGAGATGCCGGAGCTCGACAGCTACCGCTCGACGGAGCTCGCCCAGACCTCCACGGTCTACGACGCCGACGGCGAGGTCGTCGAGCAGCTCTACGGCGTCCAGAACCGCTTCGTGGTCGGCCTCGAAGACGTCGATCCCACGCTCCGGGACGCGGTCGTCGCGATAGAGGACCACCGCTTCGAGGAGCACAGGGGCCTCGACTTCGAGGCCATCGGCCGCGCCGCCGTGGAGAACGCGAAGACCCTCTCCATCCAGGAGGGCGGCTCGACGATCACCCAGCAGCTCATCAAGAACACGTACATAGCCCAGGAGCAGCGCTACATCCCGTCCTTCCAGAGAAAGTTCGTGGAGGGTTCGCTCGCGTGGCAGTACGAGAAGGAGCACTCCAAGGAGGAGATCCTGGAGCAGTACCTCAACACCGTCTACTTCGGGGCAAACGCCTACGGTGCGGAGGCCGCCGCCAAGACCTACTTCAACAAGAAGGCCGCCGACCTCACGCTCCCCGAGTCCGCCCTCCTGGCCGGCATCATCAACCTCCCCGGCGTCTACGACCCCTTCGCCGACCCCGAGACGGCCAAGAAGCGGCGCGACGTCGTGCTCGACCGGATGCTCGAGTACGGGTACATAACCCAGGAAGAGTACGACGGGGCCGTCGAGACGGGCCTCGACCTGAGCCGGGGGCGCGTCGAGTACGAGAACGACAACGAGTACTTCCTCAACGCCGTGCGCAAGGAGCTCGCCGAGGAGTACGGCGACGACGCCGTCTACGAGGGGGGCTTGAAGATCTACACGACCCTCGATCCCGAGTTGCAAGAGATGGCCGACGACGCGGTCGATTCCGTCGTGGACCCGGCCTCCGGGGACCCTTCAGCCTCGCTCGTCTCGGTGGACCCTGGGACGGGCGCCGTCAGGGCGATGGTCGGCGGCTCGGACTTCAGGCAGGTCAAGTTCAACCTGGCGACCGAGGCTTACCGCCAGTCAGGCAGCGCGTTCAAGCCCTTCGTCTACGCCGAGGCCGTCGACCAGGGCCTCTCGCCGGAGACGATGTACGTCTCCGAGCACCTGGAGGTTCCGATGGGTGGGGGCGAAGACCCCTACGTCGTGGACAACTACGACTTTATAGAGCGCGGGCCGATCACGCTGGAGAAGGCCATGGCCGACTCTGACAACACCGTCTTCGTGCAGCTCGCCCTCGACCTCGGGCTGCAGCGGGTGGTGGACATGGCGCACGAGCTCGGGATAGAGAGCGAGGTCGACGCCTACCCTTCGACCGCCATCGGGGGGTTGAGGATCGGGGTGACACCCCTTGAGATGGCCTCGGCCTACTCGACCTTCGCCAACGCCGGCACCCACATGGAGCCGCACCTGGTCCAGAAAGTCACCCGCGAGGAGAACGGCGAGGAGGAGACGGTCGAGGAGCACCGCCTGGTCGGACAGGAGGCCCTCAGCCGCGACGAGGCGGCCGTCGTAACCGAGTCGTTGCAGGGCGTTGTCGAGCGGGGGACGGCGAGCTACTACCACGACCTGGAGGCCGAGATCGGGCGCCCGGCCGCCGGCAAGACGGGTACGAGCAACGAGTTTATCGACGCGTGGTTCGTCGGCTTCGTCCCGCAACTCTCGACGAGCGTCTGGGTCGGCTACCCGAACGAGCGGCGCTCGATGGTCAACATAAACGGGCTCGAGGAGATCAACGGCGAGAACTATCCCTTGGACATCTGGTCCCTCTACATGCAGGGCGCCGTCCAGAAGTTCCCCGTCCAGGAGTTCGACACCCCGAGCCCCGACCTCGCCCTGGAGGTCAAGACCGACGGCCGGACCTACGTCAAACCCCCGCCGCCACCGCCACCACCGCCGCCGGAAGAAGAGACCACGGACGAAGAGACCACGGACGAAGAGACCACGGACGGGCCCGCCGACGAAGATGCCGGCGCGGAAAATGAACCTGGTATCTTCGGCAGCGATGAGCAGCCGTTCGGGGAAGAGTCGTTCGGGGATGATCCGTTCCGGGAAGAGCCGGCAGGGTCTCCCGGAAGGTCCGCTACGCCGGAGGACCGCCGAAACCCGGCCAGCCCGGCCCCGGAATTTTCCCCACCGCCAGACCCCTCCGGCCAGAGCGACCGGGACCCCGCCTCACCGGCGCCGGCCTCAGCCTCGCCCGCCGCCGACCCTCCCGGATAGCCTCCCCGACCCGCCGGCCCTGCGGGCCTCGAAGACCCCGCACACGGTCTCCCGACGAACCTACCGGATCAACAACCGCGAGGCCGGGGCGCAGGTCGACGGAGGGCCACCCGAACTCGACTCCGGGCGTATGGATCAGGCGTGGTCACGGGGCGCTAGAGCAGTTCTCCTGGAGGGTGAGCTCTAGGTTCTAGGCTGTAGGGGTGGGTAGGCGGGGTCCGCCCCGACCACCCACCCCCAGAACCTCGTGCCTAGAACCTCAAGCCCTACCAGAGGCGCAACTCTTTCCCAAACCGCTTTAGAGCGCATTTCAGAACTGAACTGAAGTGAGTAATCGTGGGGCTAGAGGTGATCGTGGGGCGTACAGGTCGCTGGTGTTGCCGAGCGGCAAGGCTGGCCCTACCATGCGCCCCCATGCCGAAGAGCCGCATCCTGACCGGGCGCGCCGCGGTCGGCCAGGCATCCCGCAGGTTATATAATGGCGGCGATGCGTCAACGTGCTCCGGACGGCGGAGGGTGAGGATGGAAGGCGCCCGGTCCGCGGCAACCGAACGGCCCCTCGGGGGCGCACTCGCGGCGACCGCCGGGCTGCGCGGGGCCGTGCCCGACGAGACGCCGGCCTCCGAAGAGATGCGGACCTTCGGGGGCGTGGCGGTCGCGCGGCGCCGCTTCCCCCCGGGGGAGTACGTGGCTCCCCCCGCATCGGCGGGCCACTTTGTCACCCTCCACCTGAACGGGCCCGTCCCGGGGACGTGGCAGCCGGCCCAGGGGAAGGCGCGCGGGTACGTCGAGGCGAGGGGCGACGTCATAGTGGTGCCGGCAGGCACGGGCTGCCGGCAGGCGCCGCACGCGGAGTCCGAGGACCTCAGCGTCCTCGTGCCGGACGGCTTCTTGCGGCGGGTGGCCGGCGAGGCCGGGGCGGACCCCGACCGCTTGGAGGTCCTCCACC
>CADCUT010000021.1 GCA_902805975.1 uncultured Rubrobacteraceae bacterium
GCTGTAAGTATGATGCCACTCCCCAAAGCCCGCGGCGAGTTTCTGAGAAGACTTCTTAGCGGCAGTTGATGTATACGCACAAGACTTCCCTAGACGGCAAGTATTAAACATACGCGATTGCACACGAACGGTATTCAAGTGTGGTACAATGGCGCTCAAGTGAACGAATAGTAAAGGAGCAGTATGCAGGAATACGTACAGGTCCCCGTACCAGCCCCGCTGGTTCCCGCGGTCATGAGGTTTTTGGCCGATCACCTTGGCGATGACCTGCGCAACGATAATGACCAGGACCGGAAAAGCGCTCAGGAGGGCGGCCAGGGCCTGGTCGAGACCGTGGGCGATACTGAGTGGACTAGGGACCAGCTGCACCAGATGTACACGGAGAGCAGCCAGAACCTGAAAACCGTTCTTGGCGTCCTGATCTCTCGCGCTGAAGATTGGGTACCCAGCGTGGATCTCTACCGACCGCTCGGTGCCGACGCCAATAGTTCGACCCTCTCTGGGACCCTTAGTGGCCTTACCCGGCGTCACGGCCGCTACGGCGGCCATGCTCACTGGCCCTTCAGGTTCCGGTGGAATACTGACAAGGGCAACGCTGAATACCGTATGAGACAGGCAGTAGCCGACGTCCTATCGGAGGTCGTTTAAATGGATGGGCGACATGGCGTATGCGGAGAAGGAGGAGGTGGTGGCGCGGTGAGGGAGCAGCGCAGACCATATGAAGAAGCTAGGAGCATGATCGAGGATATGGGCGGAAGTGCTGACTGGTGCCCCGGGGGCTACGGAGGCGGCGGCGTGTTCAAGCTGGAACTGCACGGACGCCACCACGAGATCCCCGTGCGCCCGCCATATACCCCAAACGATTTCGACCGGCTCTACGTCCCCAACGTGCCGGAGCCGATGACTTGGCGGGACTTCGGCGGCGAGGATGGGCACCAGCTGCAGCACGATGCGTTCTGGCGGCTCATCGGCTACTTCACTAGGAGTGTGGAGGGGGGATGAATGACCGTACGCTGCCCGGTCTCTGACCTCTTAAACAGGTAGGCGTACCTACGAGCCTCTAGACGGGTTTCCGAGAAGACGTCTTAGCGGCAGGTCAAGTCCTGAAGTTTCTGTAATTTCCTCCAAGGCAGGTTCCCCTTCTACAGATCCATGAGGATTACCCCCTCCGACGCTCGCTCCTCGTAGCAGCGTTCTGCAAGCTCGCCCATGTCCAGATAGCGCCTGCCCGTCAGCCATTCCTCAGACTGCTCGACGGCCAACGCACTCACCAGCCGCAGGCACGCCTCTGGGTTGGGGAAAATCCTTACTACCCGCGTGCGCCTCTTCAACTCCTGGTTGAACCTCTCCAAACCGTTGGTGGTGCGGATACGTCTACGGTGAGACTCCGGGAAGGCCAGGCACGTCAGGCACTCCTCGATGTGCTCTTCTATGTGCTCAGCGACCCCGGGATGGCCTCTGCGCCACCGATCGGCCAGCTCGGAGGCAAGCCCGAGGGCCACTTCCCTGTTCGGTGCAGCGAACACCCCACGCAGGCCTTCGGCGAGTTCCTTGCGCCTCTTGGCCCCCACCATCCCGAGGAGGTTCCTCGTGTAGTGGACCTGGCACCTTTGGTGGGCGGCGCCCTGGAAGTCGCGGGCTATGGCCGCTTTGAGGCCCTCGTGGTCGTCGGAGACCACAAGCTCCACGCCCGAAAGGCCCCGCCGCTTCAGCGAGCGGAACATCTGCTGGTAGGTGGCCTCGCTTTCGGTGTCTGCAACCTCCACGCCGACGATCTCCCTAAAGCCGTCGTCCCTTACCCCCGAGACTACCAGTACCCCCTGGCTCACCACCCGAGAGTCTACCCTCACCTTCTCGTAGCGGGCGTCTACGAACAGGTAGGGGTAGGCCTTCGCCTCCAACCGACGGTCCCTCCAGGCTCCGAGTTCGGCGTCGAGGGAACCAGCCAGCGAGGAGACCGTGCTCTTGGAGAAGGAGGTGCCGCACAGGGCTTCCGTTATGTCCTTGACTTTCCTGGTGGAAACCCCTTCGAGGTACATCTCCATCAGGGCCAAGCAGAGCGCCTTCTCGTTGCGCTGGTAGCGGGAGAAGAGCCTCGTGGAGAAGGTCCCTTCGCGGTCTTGGGGCACCAGCAGGTTCAGCGTGCCCACCCTGGTGCGCAAAGCCCTCGGCTTGTGGCCGTTGCGTCGCCCGGTGCGTCCCTCGACGCGCTCGTAAGGGGCCGCGCCCACATGCTCGGTCATCTCGGCCTCCAAGACCTGCTGCACAGCCCGCTCCAAGATTTCACGCAGGAAGCCGGGATCGTCCAGCAGGACTCCTTGCACCGACTCCGCGTCCAACCTACGATGATCTGTGGCCATCGTCACTCCGTTCTGTGATCGGTTGACTTCGAACACCAACCATCTTGGAGGACGATGGCTTCTCTTTTCTAGCCGGCCGCCGATTTACAGAACTTTACGGACACAACCTTTTCTCGTCCTATTCACCAGATTGCCGCTAAGAGGTCTTATCGGAAACTCAGTTCGTCAATGCTAGGCCTCTTACTTCCTGTGGGTAGCGACCTCCTCCTCTATCGCCTCTCTAATAGGGGTGTAGGCGAGGCCTAGTTCCCTCTCCGCCTTGCTTCCGTTGAAGACGCCGCCCTGCTTTATGTTCCTCATCTGGTCCGTGGACATCCCAGAGAAGGGTGGCCTCCCTGTCAGGGCGGCCACCCTTCGTCGCGAGCATAGCTCCCGCCATGGCCACCGGGCCGGGGTACGCTTACGGGGCGGCCCCGGTCCCTAGTGTTGCGGGGGATGTTCGGGCTTCAGCTCGTCGGACTCGAAGTATTGCTCCAATCCCTCTCTGGCCTCCTGGCCGAGTTTGGGGTCTTGCATGATCTTGTCTCTTTCAGCCTGGGTGCTGTTGCGCACAACGTATTCTTCCTGGAGCACATCCCCAAGATGCGCTCCATCTTTCACGCGGTGGGCTACGTATGACAAGACCTTCTCTTCTGATTCCGAGTTGCCGTCGCCGAACACCAACTTACGGAGTTTAGATTCGCTCTCTTCGGACACAGAAAACCTCTTTTCCCTTCTTCTCACTACGCCTGATGTATTACCCTCGTGATGACGAATAAAACACTTTTCGAGAGTGTAACGGGACCTTAACCAAGGCTTA